>CAZSWE010000028.1:0-11610 GCA_964610715.1 uncultured Candidatus Planktophila sp. | reverse complement strand
GAGATTTAGCAACAATTACTGAAGGCAAGCTCACCATCGCAACTGGTGAACCTGCGTACTACCCATGGGTTATCGATGACAAGCCAGAATCTGGCGAAGGCTTTGAAGGCGCAGTCGCTTATGCAGTTGCTAAGCAGCTCGGCTTTGATGCTGCAGATGTCACCTGGGTCCGCACAACATTTGATTCAGCTGTAACGCCAGGAGAGAAGAAGTTTGACTTCAACTTGCAGCAATTCTCAATCACTGAGGATCGCAAGAAGGCTGTTGATTTCTCATCACCTTATTACACAGCTCCTCAGGCAATCGTCTCATTCAAGGGAAGCAAGATCGAAGGAAAGACTTCACTTGCAGACCTCAAGAGCGCCAAGCTAGGTGCTGCAGTCGGTACTACCTCTCTTGATGCAATCGAGAGCCAGATTGGCACAAAGCCACAGGTATTTAACGACAATGCAGCTGGTGTATCTGCACTCAAGAATAAGCAGATCGACGGCCTTGTTGTAGATCTACCAACAGCTTTCTACCTATCAGGTGTTGAAGTTCCAAATGGTCTTATCGTTGGTCAGCTTCCTTCAACTGGTGCGGGAGATCAGTTTGGTCTCTTGCTCTCAAAGGGAAGCAAGCTCACATCTTGCGTAACTGGCGCTGTTGATGCCATTACTGCAGATGGAACGCTCGCATCAATTACAGATAAGTGGCTAGCAACCGATGCTGGCGCTCCTGTATTGAAGCCTTAATAGAAACTGCGCTGTAAACAAGGTAGTTTGGCGACCATGTCAGAGAAGAAAAGCTCTGCTTGGTCGCCAAGCTCCCGTGAACTAGAACGACGTAAATCTCGTCGCAGGATTAGCCGCAAGCAAGCAAGTATTGCTGCGGCTTCTTCTATTTTCGTCCTCGGAACTCTTGCGATAATTCTTGTTAGTTCGCCAGGCTGGGAGACCGTCAAGGCGACCTTCTTCGATATTGATTATGGCCGCGAGGTATTTCCAACAGTTGTGCAAGGGCTCTGGATTAATTTGCAGCTCACCTTTATTGGTGGCGCTGCCATTGGCGTCATTGCGCTAGGTCTTGCGCTATTGCGAACTACTAAGTCACCAGCGCTTACCCCATTTAGATTCCTAGCTACTGCCTATGTAGACATCTTCCGAGGCGCCCCACTGATCTTGATTATCTTGCTCGTTGGCTTTGGCGTTCCCGCTTTGGGACTTTCTGGGGTTTCCAGCAATGTCATCTTCCTTGGAACAGTTGCAGTAGTCCTTACATATTCTGCATATGTTGCTGAAGTTATACGAAGTGGAATTTTATCTATCCACCCAAGCCAGCGCGCAGCTGCTCGCTCACTTGGCTTGACTTCGGGTCAGACAATGCGTTTTGTTGTATTGCCACAAGCAATACGCCGCGTGGTTCCACCATTGCTCAATGACTTTGTGTCACTGCTGAAAGACACAGGCTTGGTCTCAATCTTGGGAGTCACAGATGCCGTGCGCGCTGCTCAAATTAATGCGAGCCGTACCTTTAATTACACACCTTACGTTGTGGCAGCCATCCTCTTTCTTCTCATCACAATTCCAATGACTCGCTATACAGATCGAGCCATCAGACAGCGCACCAGTGCGCAGAACTCTGAGGGTGCCATCTAATGAGCAACGTTCTAGAACTGGTAAACGTTCGAAAGTCCTTTGGCCCTGATGTTGTCCTTCACGACTTATCGCTACAGGTTCCAGAACACACTGCGACAGTGCTGATTGGCGCCTCTGGCTCAGGCAAGTCCACGCTCTTGCGCTGCATTAACCTGCTGGAATCAATCGATGATGGCCAGATTTTCTTAGATGGCCAAGAAATTTCAGATCCACTCATCAATGTAGATGAGGTCCGCCGCCGTTTGGGAATGGTCTTTCAATCATTTAACTTATTTCCACATAAGACAGTGCTTGAGAACATCACGCTCTCGCCCATCAAAGTGCATGGAAAGAGTAAGGATGAAGCCAATGCGCACGCACTGCACCTTCTTAAGCGCTTTGATTTAGCTGATAAGGCTGATCAATATCCTGACCGCCTTAGCGGGGGACAGCAGCAACGAGTAGCAATCATTCGCTCACTTGCCGTTAGCCCACGCCTGCTTCTGCTCGATGAAGTCACATCGGCACTTGACCCAGTGCTAGTTAACGAAGTTCTCTCCGCAGTGCGCGACCTTAAGAGCGATGGCATGACGATGGTGCTAGCAACGCACGAAATGGGATTTGCAACGCAGGTAGCTGATGAAGTCTGCTTCCTTGAATCAGGCAATATTGTCGAACGCGGAAGCGCAGAACAGGTATTGCATAACCCGCAGAACCCTAAGACTCAAGAGTTCTTAAAGCGAGTCCACCAGGCAGGTCGTCTGTAACAAAGAAAAACCCCCGCACATATGCACGGGGGTTTTTCTTGTAACTTAATTGATCAAACGGTTGTGTCACCAGCGCGACGACGACGCAAGTTATCGCTATAAACAGCGAAGAGGATAACTGCGCCAACAACTACGTATTGCCACTCTTGCTGAAGTTCGAGGATACGAAGTCCGTTAATCAAGACTGACATGATAAGCGCACCAATAATGGTTCCACCGATAGTTCCCTTACCACCGAAGAGTGATGTTCCACCGATGATGACCGCTGCGATTGCTTCGAGTTCGTATCCAAGACCGAGGTCTGGTTGAGCAGAGCCAAGACGTGAAGTGATAACGACTGCAGCAAGACCGACATAGACGCCGCAGAGAGAGTAGATAGCAACCAACCAGCGATTGACCTTTACACCAGAGAGCTTTGTTGCCTCTAGGTTGGAGCCGATAGCGAAGTTGTAGCGACCAAGTACTGTCTTATTGAGAATCAGTGAGCCAATAATTGCTGCAACAAAGAGAATAAGAACGGCATTTGGAAAGTTAGGGATGATATTTCCACGAGCAATTTGATCCCAACCCTCAACATCAGTCGCAAAGAGAATCGGCTTCATATCTGAGACGATGAGAGCCAGACCTTGCGCACCCTTCATAGTTGCGAGCGTGGCAATAAATGGAGGTAAGCGGAGTACGGTAATGAGTATTCCATTGATGGCGCCTAAGAGCGCTCCCACAACCATTCCAAGAAGAATTCCAGACCAAACGCTGAGGTCGTAGGCCATGACAGTCTTTCCGGTAATAACTGCAACGAGTGCCATCGATGTACCAACAGAGAGGTCGATACCTCCGGTGATAATCACGAAGGTGACTCCGATAGCTAGTAGTCCAATAACTGTGGTCGACATCAAGATACCGCCAGAGACATTCGCCCAAGAGGCAAATACTGGGCGCATGATGGTGAAGAAAGCGAAGATGATGACAAGGCTAGCTAAGGCTGCAACTCGTCCAATCTCGCGACGGACAAAGGCTGAAACCCTATTTCCGCCCTCTGACTGAGTAGTTGTTAGGTCTTCTGACATGTTTCTCTTCTCCCTCTTAGTGAACTGCCGGTAGTTCGTCGCTAAATTTTGTTGCATATTCAATAATTACTTCTTGGTTGGCATCTTTATTGTCAATGATGCCAGTCAGGCGACCTGCACACATAACAGCTATGCGATCTGACATGCGCAGGATTTCAGGAAGTTCGGATGAAATCATGATGATTGACTTTCCTTCTTCGGCGAGCTTTGTTAGCAGCTTGTAGATCTCATCCTTTGCGCCCACGTCGATTCCGCGGGTTGGTTCGTCGAAGATCAAGATGTCGCAGTTACGGGTCAGCCACTTACCAATGACGACCTTCTGCTGATTTCCGCCAGAGAGGTTCTTCACGAACTGGTTCTCAGAAGGTGTGCGCACGCGCAACTGAGAGATGACATCACGAGTTACACCTGCTGCAGGCTTGATACGGAGCCATCCAAATTTAGAGAAACGTGGAATCGAGGAGAGAATCACATTAAACGTTAGATTCTGAATCAAGAGAAGACCAAAACGCTTGCGATCTTCAGAGAGATAACCGATTCCAGCCGCAACCGCATCAGATGGTTGCTTGATCTTTACCTCTTTACCGTGAAGCGTGACTGTTCCTGCAATTTTTGGATCAGCACCGATGATGGCGCGAGCAAGTTCTGTACGCCCCGCACCCATAAGACCAGCAAAGCCAAGAATTTCGCCTTTGCGAAGTTCGAAGGAGACATCGCGAAGTAGGTGGCGGTCAGAGATTCCCTCAACTTTCATAACTATCTCTGTGCCGATGTTGCGGTTGGTAGGACGTTGATCTTGATCAACCTTACGTCCGACCATCAATGAGATAACTTCAGGAATGGAAGTCTCGGTGGTCTTCAAAGTCTTTACATACTGGCCATCACGAATGACTGTAATGCGGTCAGTGATTTTTGCTAGCTCTTCTAGGCGGTGCGAGATATAGACAACTCCTTTGCCCGCAGCCTTAAGAGTACGAATAATTTTAAAGAGAGAATCGGTCTCGGCGGGAGTAAGTGATGAAGTTGGCTCATCCATGATGATTACTGAGCCGCGATAAGAGACTGCCTTTGCGATTTCTACCATCTGCTGCTTTGCAATTGTGAGTTCTCCAACAATTGCCTTCGGATCAAGGTTGAGTTCAAGCTCTGCCAGCAACTTGGTCGCTTCATCATTTAGCTTTGGATTGTCTAGAAAGACACGTCCGGGCCGGCGATCTTCACGACCAATGAAAATATTCTGTGCCACGGTCAGGTGTGGCATCAAGTTTAGTTCCTGGTGGATGATGCTGATTCCCAAGCGCTGTGCGTCATAAGGGCTAGGAATTTCTACAGATTCACCGCGGTATTTAACATCGCCAGCATCTTTTTTATAGATTCCAGAGAGAATCTTCATGAGGGTCGATTTGCCGGCCCCATTTTCCCCAACGATGGCATGTACTTCACCTTCACTGAGATCGAACTGAACGTTATCGAGGGCTTTTACTCCTGGAAACTCTTTACTTACGCCAGTGAGCGATAAGAGTTGAGCTGTTGCCATTATTTCCCCACAAACTTTGACCAATGAAAGTAATCGAATAGTAAAGCATGATGGCCGAGATTGCTCCCGGCCATCATGACTAAATTACCTACAAATGAGTCGAGAACGACTTATTCGTAAAGGTTTCCAGCAACTGTTGGGTCGCTGATGTTCTTCTTATCGTAGTAGTAGAAACCAGTGTCGATAAGTGGCTTTGGAACTGTCTTGTTGCGTACGTAGTTAACGAGCGCTTCTACAGTCTTAGCACCGATACCCATTGGGCTCTGTGTGATTGCACCAGTCTGAAGACCAGACTTGATGTTTGCAATCTGCTGCTTTCCTGAGTCGAAGCCGATCAACTTAACTGCGCCGTTCTTCAACTTAGCTGCCTTGAATGCCTGGCCAGCTCCGATTGAAACGCCTTCGTTAGTTCCGTAGATTCCCTTGAGGTCCTTGTTAGCAACAAGTGCTGCGCTAACGATTTCCTGTGCCTTAAGAGCGTCTCCACCCTCAGCGTACTGAGTCTTGAGGAGCTTGATGCCCTTGTGCTTCTTCTTGATCTGGTTGATAAAGCCGTTTGCACGGTCGATACCGGTCTGGTTTGTCTGTGAGTGACCGACAACTAGAACCTTGCCCTTACCCTTAAGAAGTGCTGACATCTTGTCGGCAGCTAGTGCACCAGCTGCTGTGCTGTTTGTATAAGCAACGCCAAGTGCGCAATCTGAGTCAACACCAAGCTTGCCTGGGCAGCTTGCTGCTGTGTCAAACATGTAAACAGGAATGCCTGCATCATTTGCAGCCTTCAAGTTTGGAACTGACTGTGTTGTGCCAAGAGCTGCGTAACCGATTGCATCTGGCTTTGTTGCAATTGCTGCATCAAGCATTTCGAGTTGCTTATCGATCATTGTCTCTGAGGCTGGGCCTTGGAAGACAACAGTTGCGTTCATCTTCTTAGCCTGCTCTTCAGCACCCTTTTTTACAGCTTGCCAGAACTGGTGTGTTTCACCCTTTGAAATTAGGTGGATTTTTACTGTGTGGTTATCTGCGCTTACAGGAGCCGCAGTTCCCAAAACAAGTCCAAGAGCTGCTACTGCAGCTACTGAAACTAGACCTTTCTTCATGTGATTCCCTTCAAAAGCAGCGGAATTGCTGTGTGGGAATCTTATGCACGGGGTAGGTCTGATTCAAGGGAAAATCAGTATTTGCAGTAATAACGGGCTGATTGTTACAGGTTCGTTATCAACCCTGTTATAGATTCGTTATCTTGTAACTGCGCGCTACGTTCAGCGCCCAGAACGCCTCTTTCTCGCTAGCCGAGAACCCTGCCGTGACCTTTTCGGCAAGGCCGACTACCTCTGAGTAGGTATTGGCGGCAAGAAGAGCTACTGGCCAATCCGAGCCAAACATTATTCGCGATGTCGAGAAACTTTCGATGATGTGATCTGTGTATGGAGTGAAATCTGAAACTTCCCAATCTTTCCAATTTGCTTCAGTTACTAACCCTGAGATTTTGCAAGAAACGTTTTCAAAAGATGCTAACTCTGCGATGAGAGATTTCCACGGTTCTAACTCTTGGCGAGATATGTATGGCTTGGAAATATGGTCAAGTACGAAGCGAGTGTTAGGACATGCGCGCACTAATTCAATGGCAGCTTTAAGTTCAGGAGTCTTAGTCAAGATGTCATAAGTGATATCTAACTTTCCAAGACCTTGCACTGTCTTCATTACTTGAGGTCTTGCTAAGTAATTGGAATCGGGATGATCTTGAGCAATATCGCGGATACCTTTGAGATAACTTCCGCCCTTGGCTGCTAAGTATTTTTCGCACTCTGCCAAAGAGGCAGGTGAATCAACATCGAGCCAACCCACAACCGCAACAATTGTTGGTGTTTGCTCAGCTAAAACGAGGGCTTCATAGGTTTCTTCATGGGTCATGCTCGCTTGAACAAAGACTGTGCGCTCTATGCCGGTTCCGGCTATCGCGGATTCAAGGTCTGCAATCGCAAAGTTACGGCGGATGGGAGCCATCTGATCGCCAGCCATCCAGTCGTAATCACGTGCAGATAAATCCCAGAGGTGATGGTGGGAGTCAATTCTCATCTGCGGAATTTAACCTTGGGCAACGACGTGTTCAAGAGGGCTGCCAGCTGCAAGTAACTTCAACTGCGATTCAATGAGGGCTCGTCCACGAGGTTCAAAGGCCTCCGAATTTCCACCAACGTGTGGAACCACAATCAGATTGGGAGCGCTCCAGAGAGGATGTCCTTGAGGTAGCGGTTCAGGATCTGTGACATCGAGGGCTGCATAGATGCGACGTGAATTAAGTTCCTTGAGTAGCGCTTCAGTATCGATGATGGGGCCGCGCGCAACGTTGACGATGAGCGCACCATCTTTCATGGCAGCTAAACGCTGCGCGTTAAACATATGACGAGATGAATCAGTAAGAGGCAGAATCAAAATGACGATATCGAGTTGGGGAAGATGCTCATCAAGATCATCAATCTTTACTGTGCCATCGCGGCCAGATTGGGTGAATGCGGTGATTGAAACATCAAAGCCAGATAGCTTGCGCGCAACTTCTTTTCCGATAGAACCAAATCCAATAATGCCAACCTTGCTATCGGAAAGTGCTGGAAAGCGGCGATGGTTCCAGATACCGGCACCTTGTTCACGGATAAATTCAGCAAAGCCGCGACGGGATGCGATTGCAAGTCCCACAGCTAGCTCTGCAGTTGATGCATCGTGAACTCCGCGTGCGTTGCAGAGAGTGAGCCCAGGGCGAAGATAGGCCAAGGCATCGTCGTAGCCTGCGTTGAGCATCTGCAGAATCTTGAGGTTCGACATCTTGGCCGCATATGAAAGCGCCTTAGCGCCACCCATATAAGAAGGTACATACATATCTATCTGCGATAAATCAGCGCTATCAAGTGGAAAGTTATCGGGGGATAGCAGCGTGATTCCATCGGGCGCAGATAGATCTGACCACTGGGTCCAGACGCGCATGCGTTACTTCACCCGTTCTGGAATAACTTCAACAGTATTTGAAAGAGTTCCGACTCCTGCCACGTTGATTTCAACAATGTCGCCGGCGGCAAGTGAAATATCCATCGGTGGAACAATTCCAGTGCCGGTAGAGAGAATGAGGCCATGAGGGAAGTCTTGGCATCTAAATACGTAATTGACTAAATCTTCAAGGGTGCGATTGAGATTGCCTAGAGAAGTTTCGGCCTCCCACTCGATATTCGAACCACGCACAATCTTGGCCTTAATTGCCATCTGATCCGCACTCGGTGCAAGCCACGATGGAGTGATATCTGGGCCAAGGGATGTTGAGCCGATATAGATCTTGGCTTGTGAAAGGTAGAGAGGATTTTCGCCCTCAATAGAACGAGCAGTGACATCGTTGCAGATGGCATAGCCAATGATTTCGCGATGCTTATTTATATAGATAGCAACTTCTGGTTCTGGAACTGATGCTTCGCTGTCGTAGCGAATACCAATAAGGGCGTTGGTACCGCGCGCTCGCACCGCAGTGGATTTAAAGAAGAGTTCAGGGCGGTCTGCTTCATAGACGAGCTGATAAACATCAGGTACGCCGCTCTCTTCTTTACGCGCATCGCGAGAGCGAAGGTAGGTAACTCCTGCGCCCCATAGTTCAATCTCAGGAGCGATGGGGGCTGCCAGTGTTCCAGTTATTTCAGTACTTGCTTGAGTAACAGCTGCTTTGAGCTCGGCCAAAGTCAGATGCATCGCTTCTGTCAGAGTTGGAAGAGATGCGACAGTGCGGTGCACTCCATCAACCGTTACGGCAAAGCGGTATTGCTCATCTTTGGTGTGAAGTACTGAAAGTTTCATCGCAATCCAAACTAGTCGACGTGGAAGTTTTCAGGAATGACGTGCCACCACTCGCCTGGGCGAGCTTCTGGAACTTGGCTCTGCATTGGATCGGTGATCTTCCACCAACGCTGAGTTTCAGGGTCAGCGGCGATGGTCGCCATATCCTTTTCGTAATCTGTACCTGTGTATTCCATGTAGGCGAAGAGCAGGTGCTCATAACGAAAAATTGAGTAGTTCTGGATATTTGCCTTCTTAATTGTGGCAAGCACTGTTGGCCATACATCGGCATGGATACGTTCGTACTCTTCGATGTCATCAGGCTTTACACCAATTACTTGTGCAATACGTCGAACGCTCATGCAGGGATCCTTTCGATGAGGTTGGCATCTTCGAGCTCTGCCCAGATATCTGCTGGTAGCTCTAAGTTAAAGGCATCGACATTCTCAAGGAGTTCAGCCGCAGTTCGTGGACCTGTCAGTACTGAAGTAACTGCTGGATGGCGAAGCGGGAATTGCAGCGCTGCTGCAAGCAACGGAATATTGCGAGCCTTTAGGAATTCACCAATCTTGGCAGCGCGAGCGATGATTTCATCCGATGCAGGAAGATAGTTATATGTTGCACCAGCGACTGGATTAGCGAGAACACCTGAATTAAGAACTCCGCCCATTGAGATATCAATGTTGTGAGCAAGTGCGTATGGAAAGAGTTCGCGGTGAGATATTTGATCAAGGAGTGAATATCTGCCGGCAATCAATGCGATATCTAAATCAGTGCCCTTCATGATTTGAAGCGCTTGCTCGGCATGGTTGATACCAATGCCTACTGCCTTGATAAGTCCTTGTGAGCGGTATTCAGCTAGAACTGGGAAGGCATTTTCAATCGCCTCTTTCACATGTTCTTCTGCATCGTGCATTAAAACGATATCGAGATGATCAAGACCCATTCGTTCTAAGCTCTCATCAAAGGCGCGACGGATTCCATCTGGTGAATAGTCGAAGACTGGTACTAAATCGCGGGGAGCATCTGGAAACCAAGGAAAGATTTCGGCGTTCGGGTCATGGCGAAGGACGCGTCCAACTTTGGTCTCAACAACAAAAGGAACCTTTGCGCCGCGTAGCGCTTTTCCTAAACGGATTTCAGCAACGCCATGGCCGTACTGAGGTGCGGTGTCAAAGTAATTGATGCCCACGTCAAGGGCGGTATTGAGCAGTTCATCTCCATCTGCATCGGTGACAGACTTAAAAAGACCGCCGAGAGGGGCAGTTCCGAGACTTAATCGAGTTACTTCAAGATCGGAACGCTTTAACTTTACTTTCTGATTGTGTCGCGCCATTTAATCATCATATATGATTTTTCACGTCTAGCGAAGAGTCAGTTTTAAATTATTTAGCAAAGGAATTTCATGCCTAAGGTCACTGGATTTAAAACAATAGATGTTCGCTTCCCAACTTCGCGGGGACTCGATGGTTCTGATGCAATGAATAAGGAACCTGACTATTCAGCAGCGTTGGTAATCCTAGAAACAGATGACCCACAAATACAAGGGCATGGCTTTGTCTTTACCTGCGGACGCGGTAACGATTTACAGTGTGATGCTATTTCTCTTCTTGCGCCGTATGCAGTTGGCCGCGATGTTGCAGATTTAGCAACGAGCATGGGCGACTTCGCGCGCAGCTTGGTACGTGATTCACAGATTCGTTGGTTGGGACCAGAAAAGGGCGTAACGCAAATGGCTGCAGGTGCAGTCATCAATGCGGCGTGGGATCTTGTTACCAAATTTGCAAAGAAGCCGCTCTGGAAATTCCTTTCAGATTTAACGCCAGAAGAGATTGTTGATCTCGTTGACTTCAGATATATCACTGATGCGCTCACTCCTGAAGAAGCGCTAGAAATTTTGCGCAAGGCGGTGCCACAACGAGCCGCAAATGAAGCAAAGTTAATCGCCGAAGGATTACCTGCTTACACAACTACTCCTGGGTGGTTGGGATATAGCGATGAGAAGATGGTCCGTCTTGCCAAAGAGGCAGTTGCGGATGGTTACACCCTCATCAAATTAAAGTGTGGCGGCTCTCTCGAAGATGACAAGCGACGTCTGCGTTTAGCGCGAGAAGCAGTTGGACCAAATATCAAGATTTCTATCGATGCCAACCAGGTATGGGATGTAAACCAAGCGATTGAATGGATTAAGGGGATTGGTGATGTCAATCTTCATTGGGTTGAAGAGCCAACGAACCCAGATGATGTGTTGGGACATGCAGCAATCGCAAAGGCGATTGCACCAGTAAGAGTTGCAACCGGTGAGCACGGCATGAACCGCATCATCTTTAAGCAGATGTTGCAGGCGAAATCCTTCTCATTTATGCAGATCGATGCAACGCGTGTTGCTGGCGTTAATGAAAACCTCGCAAATATCTTGATGGCAGCAAAGTTTGGTGTTCCGGTATGCCCTCATGCTGGTGGCGTTGGCCTCTGCGAACTCGTGCAGCATCTAGCTATGTTTGATGCCGTCGCAGTATCTGGTCATCACCCTGAACGAGTAGTTGAGTTTGTTGATCACTTGCACGAGCACTTTGTAGTTCCAACCAATATCCAAAATGCACATTACATGCCACCATCAGAGCCTGGCGCTGGTGGTGAGATGTATGCACAATCAATCGCAGACTTCACATTCCCTACAGGAAAAGAATGGGTAAACGCATGAGTAAAGAGTTCGCAGGACTTACAGCAGCCGTTACTGGAGCAGGTTCCGGAATTGGACTTGCAACCGCAAAGATTCTCGCTGATGGTGGAGCCAAGGTTTATGGGCT
>CAZSWE010000027.1:4202-11861 GCA_964610715.1 uncultured Candidatus Planktophila sp. | reverse complement strand
GTAGCGAGTTCACTCGCTGCAAAGCCTGAAGTTGCTAAGCCAGTACAAGTCGCTCCTAAAGAGTTTGCACCGGTGACTCACCACGCTGACGATGTAACCCCAATCGGTTCTATTGAATGGCGTAAGCGCTCTAAGGTGCATGGGCGAGTGACCTCTATTTCTACTGCTCCACGTGGTTCTGCGCCGATGCTGCAGGTCGAAATTTGGGATGAGACCGGTGGAATTACTCTTAACTTCCTGGGTCGTCGCGAAATAGCTGGCCTAGAAGTTGGCCTGGAAATGCGCGCTGAAGGTATGGTCGGAGAAGAAGAGGGTCAATTGACTATCTTGAATCCATCGTACGAATTACTTATCTGAGAAGAAATCTTTCAGTAGCGCAGCACACTCTTTCTCGAGTACTCCAGCTGTTACCTCGACCTTAAATATCGATCGAGGGTCCCGTAGAACATCCCAGACTGAACCAACAGCGCCAGCCTTTTCATCCCATGCCCCAAAGATCACTCGTGAGATGCGAGATTGAGCAATTGCACCAGCGCACATAGCGCAGGGTTCTAGAGTTACTACGAGAGTGCAACCATCGAGCCGAGAATTTTGTAATCTGCTGGCAGCGTTGCGAATCGCCACAATCTCAGCGTGTGCGGTCGGATCGTTATTTGCTTCACGTTCATTGGAACCTTTACCAATAACGATTCCATCTTTATTGATAACAATTGCACCGACAGGGACATCGCCGGTTGACGTTGCAGATGAGGCGATTGCAATTGCATCTCGCATCAGTTCTTCGGGTGTACGTTGAGAAATTTTAAGACTCCAAGACTTCGGTGAGTTGATCTGCAAATCCTAATCGGACCGAAATAGCTTCAATTAACTCGTCAGGATACAAATCGGCATCATCACAGAGCGTTGAAAGTTCCATGCCATTAAGTCCAAGGTCTGCGAAGATATCTAAATCGCCAGCTGGTAGCGGTTCATCATCTTCTTCCGGTCCATCAAGATCGGCAAGTTCAAGAAATTCTGCGGCAACTTCATAATCCATTGCACAAGTAACATCGCTAATAAAATATTTAATATGTGTTCCAAGCACGCGAATTGCAAGAACAAATTCATCATCAATTGCAATCAGTGCGATTGCGCCACCATTTGTCTGTTGCTTCTTAAGTCGGTCGATGATGTGAGTTAGGTCATCTGGCTCTGGAAGGCGCGCAACGGTCCAGCGGCCATCTTCATGCCACGCCTCAATCGCAAAGTCTTGGGTTACATCTGACACATCTCCCATATTGGCACTCATTGAGTGGGATTGAAAGCCCTGTAAGGTAGGTGACATGAAAGTTCACGTTGCTAATCACCCGCTGATCTCTCACAAATTGACTGTTCTGCGCGACGAAAGAACCGATTCTCCAACTTTCCGCCTACTTGTCTCTGAGCTAGTAACTCTTCTTGCATATGAAGCCACTCGCGATGTGCGCACCAAGACAGTTTCAATCAAAACTCCAGTTACCGAAACAACTGGACTTGTCATGGCAGAACCGCGCCCAGTTGTTGTCCCAATCCTGCGCGCAGGTCTTGGAATGCTCGATGGAATGACGAAACTTCTTCCAACGGCGCAAGTTGGATTCCTCGGCATGGTTCGCGATGAAGAAACTTTGCAGGCAAGCACATATGCCAATCGACTCCCAGAAGATTTATCAGGTCGCCAGGTTTTTGTCCTAGATCCGATGTTGGCAACAGGTGGCACGTTAGTTGCAGCATTTGAATATCTGATTGAACGCGGCGCCAACGAGATCACTGCCATCTGCTTATTGGCAGCGCCTGAAGGAATCAAAGTATTAGAAGATGCATTTAAGAACTCCGGCGTTCCAATTACTCTTGTTACAGGTTCGTTAGATGAGAAGCTCAATGAAAAGGGCTACATCGTTCCAGGTCTAGGAGATGCTGGCGATCGACTTTACGGTGTCGTATAAATGGCATCAACATCCCCCGGATATGGAATCACGATTCGCGTTGAAGGGTCCCCTGAACTTCAGCCTGTAGCTCTGATTACAACAACAATCACAAATGCTGGCGCAACAATTACCGCACTCGATGTTGTTGAATCACTACTAGAGAAAGTCGTTATCGACGTAACCTGCGACACCATTGATGCAGATCACGCTCAGAACATCCATAACGCGCTCTCTGCCCACGATGGGCTGACAGTTCGCAAGGTCAGTGATCGAACATTCTTGCTTCACCTCGGTGGAAAGATTGAAGTTACTTCTAAAGTTCCGCTAAAAACTCGTGATGATTTATCTCGCGCATACACACCTGGCGTTGCTCGTATCTCACAAGCGATTGTTGATGATCCATCTGACGTTCGCCGCCTGACGATGAAGCGCAATACCGTCGCGGTAGTCACCGATGGTTCAGCAGTACTGGGGCTTGGAAATATCGGGCCCTCGGCAGCTCTGCCGGTAATGGAAGGTAAGGCTGCGCTCTTTAAGAGATTCGCCAACGTTGATGCTTGGCCGGTCTGCCTTGATACCCAAGATGTAGATGAAATTGTTCGCACAGTGCAGTTGATTGCACCTGTATACGGTGGAATCAATTTAGAAGATATCTCAGCACCGCGTTGCTTTGAAGTAGAGCGTCGACTGCGCGAACTTTTGGATATTCCTGTCTTTCATGACGATCAACATGGAACTGCAATCGTGGTTCTGGCAGCCCTGCGAAATGCGCTGAAGTTGGTCAAGAAAGATATTTCCAAGGTGAAGATCATTATGAGCGGCGCGGGCGCTGCCGGAACTGCGATTGCTCGTCTACTTGTTTTAAGTGGCGCGACCAACATCATTGCATTTGATAAAGATGGTGTTATCTGTAAAGACTCACCTTCTGAAGATTCCATGCGCGCCTGGTTTATTGAAAACTCAAATAATGAGAACTTTAAGGGCGATATCCATCAAGCGATGAACGGTGCAGATATCTTCATCGGCGTAAGCGCTCCTAAGGTACTCAACGAAGCTGATGTGAAATCAATGGCTGCAGGTTCTATTGTCTTTGCTTTAGCTAACCCAGACCCTGAAATTGACCCTGTGATTGCTCGTAAATATGCAGCTGTTGTTGCAACAGGACGAAGCGATCATCCAAATCAGATAAATAACGTGCTGGCATTTCCTGGAATCTTCCGCGGTTTACTGGATGCACAAGCGCATAAGATCACAGATAAATTACTTGTCGCTGCCGCAGAAGCGATTGCAGATTGTGTGAGCGAAGCCCAACTCAATACCTCATTTATCGTCCCCAGCGTCTTCGATCCCAATGTGGTGACAAAGGTTGCTGCTGCAGTCAAGAAGTCGGTGTAATGGAGCTTTTCACTTCAATTGATTCGCAATTTGCAGATATCGGGCCGCTTCTTCTCTACTTAATCGTTGGCGCAATCGTCTTCTTCGAATCAGCCGTGCTCTTTGGCATATTGCTACCTGGTAGCTCGATCCTCTTTAGCGCCGGCCTAGTTGCTGCATCTGAAGATAATGTCAGTATTTCGGCGCTACTCACTCTAATTTTTATGGCTGCCTTCTTTGGTAATCAAGTGGGCTTTGTCCTAGGACGCATATTTGGTCGTTCCTATCTCAATAAGAGAAAGTCGCCGGGACTGCAGAAAGTTATCCTCAAATGTGAGCGCTTCTATGAAAAATCAGGTTGGTGGTCAGTAGTTGCAGCTCGCTTTATTCCTTGGGTGAGAACTCTTGTGCCACCCATAGCAGGTGCATCCAAGATGCCTTACTACCAATTTCTCGCCGCTAATGTTGTTGGGGCGCTAGCTTGGGGCGTCGGAATTACCCTAGCCGGCTACTACACAGCTTCAATTCCGGGAGTTAAAACATTTACCTACGCAATTGCAGGCTTCTTTATTCTTGGCTCAATCGTCTCCGCGATTGTTGATTATTTACGCCGCCGACGATCACCCCAAGATAAGTCATAGCAATACCAGTAACTAGATAAGCGCTTACTTGCACACCCTGAGTTGGCGAATAGATATCAATTAAGAGTGAGCCCACTAATTGGCCACCAACGCTATAGAGCGTGAATGTAAGAACTCCGAGGTGCTGCACAATCAGTGATGTAAATGCAATATAGATAACACCTATCACTCCACCTGTATAGATCCACCAAGGTCCAGCAGGAAGAGGAGCGATCTCAGTATTTCCTAGCGCAACTGCAATTGCTAAGAATATGACAAGGAATGTTGTTCCCATGATGAAGTTAAGAAATGATGTAGTAAAGCTCTGATGTGAATGTTCATTAATCTGACCATTCAGTGCGCGCTGCACGCCAACGATTGCACCAGCTACACATCCCATAACAACAGCAAAGAGCGAGAGATTGCTGGCATCAATACGGTCAAAGACGGAGATAAATACGGCAAAGACTGTAAAGAATGCAGCGCCAATGCGCCGTGGAGTGATGTGCTTCTTTCCTCCGCCCGTAAGACCAATGCGATCGACAATAAGAGAGGCTGCTGTTTGGCCGGCAATCGATGCAACTGAATAGATAGCAACACCAATAAGCGGAACGATATGAGTCTGTACCGCTACAAAACTGCCGCCGAGCGCTCCGGCAAATAGAGTCCAGGTGGGAATCTCTTTTCGGGCAACCGCACCCCGTAAATTACGCGCACCTTCTTTGATGGCAGGGCTAAAGGCAGCAATGACCGCGATGATGACAAGTCCTGAACCAAAGGAGACAAGGGCAGCTTGCACGCCATTGCCTAACAGATGAGAAAGTTCGCCATTGGCGCGCGCTTGCACTGCAATCATCAGACCTGAGAGAGCGGCAAGAAAATCTAAGCGCTGTGCCTTTTTCAACATCTAGCCATTCTATTAACTTTCGAGAGCCAAAGTTATCTCTAGCCACTCCTCTTCGCGCACGACTAGGTCACTCTCAACGGTAGCAATCTCTGCACTTAACTCCAATAACTTATCCGGGCTAAAGGCCGCAGCTTCCAGTTCAGATTTCAACTGTGCCAAACGTTCTTTACCTTTTGCTACCTGGCGCTCTACTCGCGTTAAATCTTTCTTCAACTGACGTAGTTGCGCAGCGCTCGAGACCGAACCTTCTTTTGCAGCGGACTCTGTGGATGGCGCGCTACTTGTCGCTCTCTGTTCTAGGTATTGATCTACACCTCGCGGCAAATCACGTAGGACTTTATCGCCGAGCAAACCATAGAAACGATCACAGACTCGCTCTAAGAAGTATCGATCGTGCGAGATAACAATCAGAGTTCCACCATAGCTATCGAGCAGATCTTCTAACTCGGTAAGGGTCTCGATATCGAAATCATTAGTTGGCTCATCAAGCAGTAAAACGTTAGGTGAATCCATCAAGAGTCGAGTTAACTGCAGACGGCGGCGTTCTCCACCGGATAAATCACCTACTGGCGTCCACTGCGCATCGCGATCAAAGCCAAGTCGTTCACAGAGTTGAGATGCAGAGAGCGTCTTACCTTTACCAATTTCTACATGTGTTGCCACTTTCTCTACTGCTTCAAGGAGGCGCCACTTCGGATCTAACTCATCTAAATGCTGTGTAAGAAATGCAATCTTTACTGTAATTCCGGTAACGAGCTTTCCAGAGGTTGGTTTGAGTTGGCCAGCTAAAGTACGCATCAGAGTTGTCTTTCCAGCGCCATTAATGCCGACAATTCCGATGCGATCGCCTGGGCCAACATTCCAGGTCAGATCGTGAATCAACTCTTTCTCACCAGCTTGAATCTGCGCATGATGGAGTTCAAAGACGGTATTTCCAAGTCGATTAAGGGCAAACTTTAAAAGTTCAGTTGAATCGCGTGGAGCTGGCTCTGCAGAAATCAATTCATTGGCAGCATCAACGCGGAACTTTGGCTTTGTAGTGCGTGCAGGTGCGCCACGACGTAACCACGCCAACTCTTTACGAATCAAGTTATTTCGTCTGGCATCCATCGCCCCTGCTTGTCTGGCGCGTTCGGCTTTCGCGAGTACAAATGCAGAATAACCACCGTCATACTCTTCAACTTTTCCGAGTACAACTTCCCAGGTGCGATCTGTAACCGCATCCAGAAACCAGCGATCGTGGGTGACAACCAAGACAGCTAAATCTTTGCGAGCGTTAAGGTGCTCGGCCAACCAAGCGACACCTTCGACATCAAGGTGATTTGTTGGCTCATCAAGAAGTATTAAATCCAAATCATCAATAAGTAACTTCGCTAGACCAACTCGGCGTTTTTCTCCACCAGATAAAGATGCAAATGTTCTTTCAAAAAGATGATCATCAAATCCGCCAAAGAGACCGGTAAATATCTCGCGGATACGTGCATCACTTGCCCATTCATGTTTCTCGCGATTACCGATAACAACATCACCAACAGTTGCATCTTTGGAAGCAGTATCTACTTGAGAGAGAATTCCAATTCGGGAACTATTGGATTTTGTCACTCGTCCTGCATCAGGGTCTTCAACTCCTGCAATGATCTTCATCAAAGTGCTCTTGCCAGAGCCGTTTCGACCCACGATTCCGATGCGATCGCCCTCAGAAACACCTAAAGAAACTTGATCCAATAATGGGCGAATATCAAAGGCTTTAGAGACCTCTTCGATATTCACAACGTTGCGCGCCACGGTAGGAGAGCGTACCTTTGAACTATGAAGGTCACTGACCGCGAATACGCGCTAGAGCTAGATCAGAACGATCCTTTGGCGGGGTATAGAAGTAAATTTGTAATCACCGACCCCAATCTCTGCTATCTCGATGGCAATTCATTGGGTCGTCTCCCCCATGCAACCGTCAAGGCTGTGAGTGATTTCCTTTCGCAGGAATGGGGCAATGAGGTTGTCACTGGCTGGTCTCACTGGATTGATGAGGCGCAGGTCGCCGGCGATCTATTGGGACGTGCCGTCTTAGGCGCTGGTCCCGGACAAGTTCTGGTCTGCGATACAACATCGGTAAATTTCTATCAGCTCTGTGTTGCTGCCATCAAAGCGCGCCCCGGACGCAAAACAATCATTACCGATGCTGCCAACTTTCCAACCGATAGATACATACTTAAGGGAATTGCAGAGCAATTTGGCCTGAAGTTAATCATCATCGATAACGAAGATCCTGCAATTGCTGAAAATGAATTGATTACGGCAGAACTTCTAGAAAAGTACATGTCTGAAGATGTCGCGATGGTTACCTTTGAAGTCATCCAATACCGCTCTGGTGCAAGAACTGATATTCAATCAGTAACTGATTTAGCGCGGTCTTACGGTGCTCTCGTTGTGTGGGATGCCAGCCATGCAGCCGGCGCAATTGAAATGAACTTTGATGCCTGTGGTGTAGACCTGGCAGTTGGTTGTACCTATAAGTACGGCAACTCAGGTCCCGGTTCACCTGCCTGGCTCTATGTAAATAAGAAGATTCAGAGAGAGCTTCAGGTTCCAATTCTTGGATGGTTCGGAAATGAAGATCAATTCGGGATGGGTCCTGACTTTGTAAAGGCAGAAGGCATCCGTGGCTTCCAGATTGCTAGCCCATCAATTATTGGAATTCGTGGAGTACAGGTTGCCTTCGCCATGATTGAAGAAGCTGGCATTGATGTCATTGCGAGTAAAGCTGCAATTGGTACTCAGATGATGATTGATCTCTATGACGAATGGTTGGCACCCC
>CAZSWE010000027.1:0-4102 GCA_964610715.1 uncultured Candidatus Planktophila sp. | reverse complement strand
GCTGCAATTGGTACTCAGATGATGATTGATCTCTATGACGAATGGTTGGCACCCCTTGGCTACACACTTTTAACTTCGCGAAATCCAAAAGAGCGTGGTGGGCATATCTCAATTGGCCATCCAGATGCTGCGCGCATCTGTGTAGCGCTTCGTAAATTTGCCAACGTAATTCCTGATTACCGCACTCCCAACGCGATTCGCTTAGCGATTGCGCCTCTGCCAACCTCATATGTTGAGGTCTGGGATGGCTTCCAACGAATTCGCGACCTTACACAGACCCGCCAATACGAAAAAGTAGAAGGATCGGATTCCAGAGTCACATGAGCGAAAACTTTGATTCAGCCCTTACCTACACCTCTTACCTTGCAGTTGATGAGCTACTCAAGCTACAGAAGCCACTTTCTGATGGCCCGGAACATGATGAGATGCTCTTCATCATCATTCACCAGACCTACGAACTCTGGTTTAAGCAGTTAATCCACGAGTTCACACAAGCTCAGCGCGCACTTGAATCAGGCGATACCCATTACGCGCTCTCGATCCTCGGTCGTATTCGCACCATCATGAAGGTCTGCGTCGCACAGGTCGACATCCTCGAAACGATGACGCCGCTGCAATTTAACGCCTTCCGTGGATATCTCGCATCATCGAGTGGCTTCCAATCAGCACAATTTAGAAAGGTAGAAGCCATTCTTGGACGTCGCGATAGCCGTATGGCAGGCCACCTGCCACCTGATGTGCAGAGCGAGATAGCTGCAATCACTTCACAGAATTCAATTTGGGATTCATTCCTGGAATACCTGGGTAAGCGTGGACATGTACTGCCTGCCGAAGTTATCAAACGAGATAAATCAATTGCATATGTTTCTAATGCACAAGTGCAAGATGTGCTCTTAACAGTTCATAAGACTGATCCAGAGAGCGCCATGGTGTCAGAGCGTTTAGTAGATATCGATGAGGGAATCCAAGAGTGGCGCTATCGCCATGTGAAGATGGTTGAACGCACTATCGGACACAAGATGGGAACTGGTGGTTCAAGCGGCGTTGATTATCTAGCGAGTACTTTGTTCAACCCCGTCTTTAAAGATCTCTGGGAGATCCGCTCAAGGTTCTAGCCCTGCTTCTTGGTGTTGATTACCTTCTTCTTCCGAATATAGGCAGCTTCAGCAATCGCTTCACGTCGCTTTCGATAGTTATCGGATGCTCCAGTAATCATATGTTCAAAGCGGTGTTCGCCCTTAATAAGTGGGTGTAACTCCTGCGCAGAAGTTTGAGAGCCCCAAATGGGAATTTCTTGAAGTTCTTCATGTGTTGCTAAATGAGGATGAATAAATCTGTATACAAGTGCAAGTCGGCGAAGAGCTAAATAAGCAACATGTCGCATACCGCGATTGACGTGATCTTGGATGCGAAGTTGGTAGTAGCGAATAGTTGATGGGCGAATAACCTCATCTTTCACAGCTAAATCGAAGAGAATTCGTGCGATTTCAGCGCCCCCTGTAGGTTCAGGAAGTTCTGCACATTTACGTGAAAGTCGATCACGAGTTGCAAGATCTTGTAGCTTGCGCACTGTCATTGTGATATTCGCCAAATCAGCTTGGTTGGCACGGAGCGCAAAGCCCATGTCATGGCTCCACTGCGCACGAGCTTCTTGGTCATCTGTGCCGCGAATATTTGAAACGAAGACTGTCGGAATTGCCGCCGGTAAGAGTTCGTGAGCTCCGTTGTATCCGGTGGCGCAGACGCTGGCATCAAAGGCATGGAGAACTTGCGCAAGCGGGAAGTGGCGCTTGACGCGGATATCGAGCCCGGCAGGAGCCAATGAGTTTCCATCTTTATCTAGAGGTTGCTTGGTCAAGATGACTTGCAGATCCTTCCAGCCAAGTAGGCCAGAGAGCGCAGCGGTCATCTTCTCGTTGACATCACTATCGCCAGTGCCGAGTTGAACCAGAACAGCGGGCTTATCAAGGTCGAGTCCCAGCACCTTGCGGGCTTCTTCACGGCTGAGTGCGTGCTCTCTCTGAAAGAGTGAGACCGCTGAAGTAAGTCGCGCATCTTTACGTTCTGCAGTTGGGCCAAAATCATAGGCGCGCGCAAAGTCGCCTGGTTCGATAATTAGATCCATCATCTTTGATTGCAGACCAAGAACAAATCGCTGTGGCTTCTTCTGCCATAAACCGCGACGTACCCACACTAAAGAAAGTTTCGGGTGTGAAAACTTTGCAGCGATAACGCCAGGGTATGGAACAACGCCATCAAAGGAGAGAACCTGTGCATTTGTTTCTTCAACAAGAGCAAGCAATCTATCGCGTAAGTAAACATCCCATTTATCACGATTCATCCACATGCGATCGCGACCCGGAATATATTCGCAACGAATACCTAAGTGATCAGGAATTTCCGCAATTCCACCGGCCATAGAAACAATAATTGGATTGGCATACTCTTTTAGCGCCGTCGCAATAGCTGTTGCGCGGACAAGGTGCCCCATTCCGACGCCATTACTGGTCGCAAGAATTATTGTTGGTTTTTCCATAAGGCTCAAAGGCTATCAACGTTTTATGCGTAAACCACGCGGGGAAAACCTATCTCTTGCAAACTTTTTTACTATCAGAGATACTTAGGGGGCGTTAATTCGCACACAACAAAGGAGAGTACTTCTCAAACCGTTTCTAAATCAGAAACATTTGCCGTACAGCTTTACAATGAACACAAAAACCGCGATCCAATCGCAACACGCAGCAACACATCGTTATGTACCAACAACATCTAAACCAATATCGCCTGAGAAAGTAGCTTCAGTACTTTCTGCCGAATGGGAACTCTTCACTAAGAACACCAAGGGATCAGCCTCTGAGAGCGCTCGTGCCCACCAATCACTGCCTCTAGGCGTGACTTCAAGCTTCCAGCACTGGGATCCATACCCAATTTCGATTGTCTCAGCCCAAGGCGCTTACATGACAGATGTAGATGGTCGCCAACTTCTCGATCTCTCGATGGGCTTTGGCGCAATGCTCGCCGGCCACCTCAATCCTGTCGTCCTCGAAGAGGTTCAGGCGCAGATGCAACAAGGAATGCTCTTTGTAACTCCTTCTCCTACTTCTACCGATGCTGCAGAGCGAATCTGTAAGCGCTTCGGAATCGATCAAGTTCGCTTCACCAACTCAGGTACTGAATCAACAATGTACGCAGTTCGCGTTGCACGTTCTGCCACCGAGAAGATGGGCATCCTCAAGGTCGAAGGTGGTTACCACGGTAGCTACGATCCTTTTGTTGTCTCTGCCAAGCCACCACTGAATAAAGCTGGCAAAGCTGATAAGCCAACTCCATATGTTGAACCAAACTTAGTTCCAGGAGATATCTATGTTGTTCCTTACAACAACATTCCTGCTCTTGAGAAAATGTTTAAGAAGAACGCGAAGAAGATTGCCTGCTTTATCGTTGAACCAGTCCTAGAAAATATAGCGATTGTTCTTCCTGATGCTGGATATCTCGAGCGCGTTCGCGAACTCTGCGATCAATACAACGTTGTACTTATCTTTGATGAGGTAAAGACTGGTCTTACAGCCGGTGCACATGGCGCTGCTATGCGCCTTGGTGTGAAACCAGACCTCATTACTCTTGCAAAATCAATTGGTGGTGGACTTCCACTTGCTGCCTTTGGTGGTAAGAAGAAGTACATGGACTTTGTTACCAACGGCAAGATGGCACACTTCGGTACCTTTAACGGTAATCCCCTTGCCATGGCTGGCGTTCGCGCAATCGATCGCATCTGTTCAGATGAAGCACTTGCAACTGCTGAAGATTTCAACTTGCAGGCGCTTATTCGCATCGGTGACATCATCGATGAGTACGAGCTACCTGCACACACAGTTGGATTCGGCGTAAAGGGCTGTGTTACATGGTCAACAAAGCCTGTTCGCAACTACCGCGATTACAAGGCGACTGATTTCGGTGTGGCAGAAGCGCATTGGCTCTTTGCAATTAACCGCGGAATTATTACGCCCCCTGGGCTAGATGAGCAGTGGTTAATTTCGTTGGCACATGGCCAAACTGAGATTGATATCTTGGTTGAAGACTTCCGCGATTTCGCGCAGGCGAT
>CAZSWE010000026.1:0-12050 GCA_964610715.1 uncultured Candidatus Planktophila sp. | reverse complement strand
ACCTTGATGCGGTCTGCAACCTTCTGGCTGCGATGTGAATTTGCCACGGTGATATCCGAAATCCGCGCTATGCGCGCTTCTTTTCGCGCATCTCGAAGACCTGAATGATGTCTCCGACTTGAAGATCTGCACCCTTACCGACACCGATACCGCATTCGAAGCCCTCGCGGACTTCTGTGGCATCATCCTTAAATCGCTTGAGAGATTCGATTGTGACCTCTTCTGCAATTGTCGCACCGGCACGTATGACGCGCGCCTTTGCATTGCGCTTGATGGTTCCATCGGTAACGATAGAACCAGCAATTGTGCCGACCTTAGAAGATTTGAAGAGATCGCGGACTTCAGCGTTACCAAGAATGACTTCTTCGTACTCTGGCTTAAGAAGACCCTTAAGTGAGAGCTCGATTTCTTCAATCGCGTTATAGATAACGGAGTAGAAGCGAACTTCAACACCTTCTTGATCTGCAAAGATTGCAGTCTGTGGTTCAGGCTTAACGTTAAAGCCGATAACAACAGCAGTTGAGGCAGATGCCAGAGTGATATCGCTCTTGGTAATTGCACCAACACCGCGGTGGATTACGCGAAGGTCAACTTCAGCGCCGACATCAAGCTGCATCAAGGCATCTTCGAGCGCTTCTACAGAACCTGATACGTCACCCTTAAGAATAAGGTTGAGAGTTGAGATCTTGGACTGTTCCATAAAGTCTTCAAGTGAGACCTTCTTACGCGCCTTAGCAAGCTGTGCATTTCGCTCAGCTGCCTGACGCTTCTCAGCAATCTGACGCGCTGTGCGATCTTCATCGGCAACAAGGAAGGTATCTCCAGCGTTAGGCACTGAGGTAAATCCGAGTACCTGCACTGGACGAGATGGCCCCGCCTCTTCAACGTTGGCACCATGCTCATCGAGCATTGCGCGAACGCGTCCGAATGAACCACCGGCAACGATGGCATCGCCAACGCGAAGAGTTCCGCGTTGTACCAAGACAGTTGCAACTGGTCCGCGACCACGATCGAGGTGAGCTTCGATAGCAACACCACGGGCATCATCTTCAGCAACTGCGCGAAGATCGATAGCTGCATCTGCAGTAAGGAGGATTGAGTCAATCAAATCATTGATTCCAGTGCCTGCTTTAGCTGAAACGTTTACGAAGATTGTGTCTCCGCCGTACTCTTCAGCGACCAAGTTGTATTCGGTTAATTGCTGGCGGACCTTATCTGGGTTGGCGCCTTCCTTATCAACCTTGTTCACTGCAACAACGATTGGAACATCAGCTGCTTGAGCGTGGTTAAGCGCTTCAATGGTCTGAGGCATCACACCGTCATCGGCTGCAACAACGAGTACTGCGATATCGGTGACCTTGGCACCACGAGCACGCATTGCGGTAAATGCTTCGTGGCCTGGTGTATCGATAAAGGTAATCGCACGGTTTGTACCGTTGTGATCATGGTGAATTTGGTAAGCACCAATGTGCTGTGTAATTCCACCTGCTTCAGATTGAACAACCTCAGTCTGACGAATTGCATCGAGCAAGCGAGTCTTACCGTGGTCAACGTGGCCCATCACAGTAACTACTGGAGGGCGAGGAGTGAGGTTCTCCTCATCAAAATCAGCTAACTCTGCAGCGAGATCGATATCAAAGCCCTGCAACAATTCGCGGTCTTCTTCTTCAGGAGAGACAACTTCGATGACATATCCAAGTTGTGCACCCAGAATTTCAAAGGTATCTGCATCAACTGATTGAGTTGCAGTCACCATTTCACCAAGGTGGAAGAGCGCTGAAACTAACGCTGCTGGATCTGCGCCAATTCTCTCGGCGAAATCTGCAAGGGATGAGCCGCGACGCATACGGATTTTGGTTGAACCATCTCCGTGAGGAACGACTGCGCCACCCAACTTCGGTGCCTGCATATTGTCGAACTCTTCACGTAAAACTTTACGTGACTTTTGCTTACGCTTTGAAGATTTACTTGCATTCTTTCCAAATGCACCTGCAGTACCGCCACGACCTGGGCCGCGATTAGGACCGCCGCCGCCTGGACGCGCTGGACCACCTGGCGCTCCACCAGTTGTCGCACCTTGTGAACGATATGGACCTTGCGATGATGGCGCTCCACCAGTACGTGGTGGGTAATTTCCTGTACCTGTTCCAGTTGTTGGAGGACGTTGTCCTCCAGGACGCGCTGCAAAACCTGGACGAACTGAACCAGGTCGTGCACCTGCCATACCTGGACGTGGCGCGCCTGTGCCTTGTGGTCGTTGTGGTGGACGTGGAACTGCGCCACCTGTTGAAAATGGATTGTTACCAGGACGTGGTGGGCGTGGAACTGCGCCACCAGTTGAAAATGGATTGTTACCAGGGCGCGGAGCTGCTGGAGTTGTTGGTGTTGGAGCCGCCGGCGTTGCCGATGCTGCTGCAGATGCGGCCTTTGCCTCATCTTGCGCAACCTTTTCAGCATCGCGTGATGCCTTAAGCGCTGCAAGATCAACGCCGAGTTCAGCTGCAAGTTCAGCAGCGAGCTCAGGATTTACTTCGGCTGTCTTCTTTGAGGCAGCGGTCTTCTTGGCAGCTGCCTTCTTAACAGGCTTTTTCTCTTCTACTGGTTTGGCATCGGGATAAAGCGCAATTAACTTGCGAACGACCGGTGCTTCGACTGTTGATGATGCTGAGCGAACGAATTCACCCATCTCTTGGAGTTTGGCAAGGACTTCCTTGCTCTCCATACCGAGTTGTTTTGCCAACTCATGTACGCGGACCTTTGACACATTTCTCCTGTCTTGGCCCGCATTAAAACTTGTGGGATGCGAGCCCTAGTTGTTCGACCTCATGATGTAAACGAGCTCATTTGAGTTTCATATCTTTCGCATCCATTTCATTTGTGCCCCACGGTATGTAAGTACCGAAGGCGATGTGCCAAGTCTATCGAATAGGCGGGAAATTCCCTATTCCACAGCATATTTACGCGGTCGGCGCAGGGGTATCTGGATGGATATCGATACGCCATCCGGTCAGACGTGCAGCAAGTCGGGCATTCTGCCCATCTTTACCGATAGCCAGTGAGAGTTGGTAATCAGGAACTATCACCTTGGCAGAACGCGTTGCTTCATCAACAATTTCAACGCTTGTTACCTTTGCAGGTGCGAGTGCACTGGCTACAAACTTTGCTGGATCTTCATCGAAATCAACGATATCTATCTTCTCGCCATTGAGTTCATCCATAACAGCGCGCGAACGTGCGCCCATCGGCCCAATCAGAGAACCCTTTGGCGATACGCCAGCGCGATGTGAACGCACTGCAATCTTGGTGCGATGTCCTGCTTCACGTGCCACCGCCATGATTTCTACGATGCGGTCTTTGATTTCAGGAACTTCGAGTGCAAAGAGTTGCTTGACCAAAGCTGGGTGGCTACGAGAAAGCATGATCTCGGGGCCCTTCATTCCTTGCTTAACTTCTACGACAAAGCACTTGATGCGATCGCCATGTGTGTAAACCTCACCTGGCACCTGTTCTTGCGGAGGAATACGACCTTCGATGCGACCGAGATTGACGTTAATCATCTTTGGATCGCGACCTTGTTGAATAATGCCTGAGACGATATCGCCCACTGTTGCAGTGAACTCTCCGACGATTTCGGCATCGTTACTTGCGCGCATCTGCTGCTTGATCACTTGGCGCGCAGTAGAGGTTGTCACTTTAGAGAAGCCTTCAGGTGAATCTACTTCCTCGCCGATGCGCTCACCCAGTTCATTAAAGACAGGGATGAAGATCTGAATTTCGCCAGTTTCGCGGTTAAGTCTTGCTTGCGCGTAACGATTTGGTTCTTGCGTTTCACCGTATGCAGTAAGAACTCCAGCTTCAATCGCCTGAATCAGTGGCTCAAGCGGCATCGCTTTCTCGGTAGTCAGGTGAACAAGAGCTGCCATATCTACATGCATTACTTGTCACCATCTTTACGATTAAATTCAATTTCAACAGTTGCGCGCTTAATTTCTGCAAGGGCAACTTCAACGCGCTTGACTTCCTTCTTCTCAAGATAAGAAAGTGTGACGCTAGTTTCGGTGGATTCTTCAATACGTCCAGTAATGGTTGCGCCATCGCTCATGACTACTTTGAGTAAGCGACCATGATTCTTCACGAAGTGGCGGGGCGCAGTAAGTGGGCGATCGACGCCAGGGGATGTGACTTCAAGAGTAAACGGGGTATCCCCCATAAAGGCAGCTTCATCAAGCAACTCTGAGATGGCGCGGGATACGGCAGTGACTTGATCTAAATTAAGAGAAGCGGGACCATCGACGATGCAGGTAACGATGCGATGTTTGCCGGGTGAGACTAATTGGACTTCTTCAAGGAATAAACCTTGGGCTTCAACTGCAGGTGTAACCAGTTGCGAGATTTGATCTGTGATTGCCACGATGTGCCTTTCTTATTCAATTGTTATTGAGTTTTGCTACTGCTTTAGAACAGGTCAAATAATACCCTGACTATGAGCGCAAAGGTGACCACCAGATAGAACTTACGAACAAAATCAGAACCGCGGCGAATCGCAACATGTGAACCAATAATTCCACCTGCCAAGTTACAGATACCAACTGCAAGGCCCACCACCCACATAATCGAGCCGCTAGCGCCAAAGACAAGGATTGATGCGAAATTGGTTGCAACATTTACCACTTTGGCAATCGCTGATGCCCCAACAAATGCGAAACCGAGAGCTGCAACCAAGACAATCATCAGCAGAGTTCCGGTGCCAGGCCCAATAAAGCCATCGTAGAAACCAATCGTTAGCCCTGCGACGGCGCCCACAGTTCGCTGGCGCTTAGCAGCGCCTTTGAGTACTTCGACCTTTCCTAAATCAGGTCTGGCCAGCGTGTAGACAAAGACCGCAACCAACATCACGACAATTGCTACCTTGAGTTGCTCTGTTGAAATCTGCGTTGCCAGAAGTGAACCAGAGCCAGAACCGATAAATGCAGGTAACACCATGGCAAGAAGTAATTTGGGATCTGTCTTGATATTCCTGCGGTAGTTCAGGGCGGCAGCTGATGTACCAAAGATTGAACCTAATTTATTTGTACCAGCGACTTCCGCGACTTCGCGATCAGGGAAAGAGATTAGAAGAGCTGGAAGCTGAATCAGGCCGCCGCCTCCTGCGATGGCATCAACAAAGCCAGCAGAGAAGGCAGCAACAAGAATAAAGACCAGCGTCAGCGTTGAGATATCGCTGAGCATTTATGGCAGCGTTGAAAGGAGTTCAGTAACCGCTGTAAGCGCCTGCGCTACAGCAACTTCAGATTTTTCGCCGGTGCGACGAACGCGAACCTCAACGTTGCCTTGTTCGAGCGCTTTGCCAACGACAACAATGACAGGAATTCCGATGAGTTCAGCATCTTTAAACTTCACGCCCGGCGATGTGCCACGACGATCATCGAGCATCACACTAATTCCTGCTGCCTCTAAATCAGCGGCGAGCTTCTCTGCCGCAGCAAAGATGGCATCTTCTTTACCGGTTGCAACGATATGCACCTTGGCAGGTGCTACTTCAACTGGCCAGGAAAGACCTAGCTCGTCGTTGCTCTGTTCGGCGATGGCGGCTACGGCGCGCGATACACCGATTCCGTATGAACCCATGGTGACAACTTGTGATTTACCGTTCTGATCTAGAACGGTAAGACCTAGCGCATCTGCATATTTGCGACCTAGTTGGAAGATATGGCCGATTTCAATTGCGCGATCAATGATGACTGGGGTTGCACACTGTGGGCAGGCATCGCCCTCTTTAATCTGTGCAGATTCAACATAAGCATCAACTGTGAAATCACGGCCATTAACGACATTACGCGCGTGCTTATCCTTTGCATTTGCACCCGTTACCCATGAAGTACCTGGTGCGATACGAGGATCTGCGTAGACAGTAATTCCATTTTTCTTGGCATCCTGTGGGCCGATATATCCCTTGACGAGCCCTGGGAACTTAGCAAAATCTGCATCTTCAAAGACGCGAACATCGTTAACGCCGGCAAGGTTTGCTTGTAAACGCTTGAGATCTACTTCGCGATCTCCTGGAACTAAGACTGAAATTGGTTTCTCATCTGCCATCAACATGACGTTCTTCAAAGTCATCGAGCCGTCGTATCCCCCGCCGAACTTGGCGTTAATGAGTTCAACCAAGGTATCAATCGTTGGAGTATTAGGTGAGTCAAAGACTTCAAGGGGTGCCACCTGTGATGCATCACCCGGTGCTATAACTGTTGTCATTGCTTCAACGTTTGCTGCATACCCACACTTTGGGCAGAGCACATAAGTGTCTTCACCCGTTTCGCAGGGAGCTAAGAACTCCTCGGATGCGGAACCACCCATAGCGCCCGACATAGCGCTGACAATGTTGTACTTCATACGTAGGCGATCAAAGGTCTTGATATATGCCTCGCGATGGCGTTGGTAGGACTCAACTAAACCTTCATCGGTAAGGTCGAATGAATATGAATCCTTCATTACAAATTCGCGCCCGCGGATGATTCCTGAGCGAGGACGTGCCTCATCGCGGTATTTAGTTTGAATTTGATAGAGAGCAAGTGGCAGATCTTTATATGAAGAGTATTCACCCTTGACCATCAAGGTAAACATCTCTTCATGTGTTGGCCCTAGTAGATAGTCGCTACCTTTTCTATCTTGCAGGCGAAAGAGATCTGGGCCGTAATCGTTCCAGCGGCCGGTCTCTTCATATGCATCTTTCGGTAAGAGAGCCGGAAAGTGAACTTCTTGAAAGCCAGCGCGGTCCATCTCTTGGCGCACAATATTTTCAATGTTGCGAAGGGTGATGACGCCCAGTGGCAACCAAGAATAGATTCCAGCTGCGATGCGGCGGATATATCCAGCGCGTACTAAGAGGCGATGGCTAGGGACTTCAGCATCTGCCGGATCATCGCGCAGCGTGCGTAAGAAGAGCGTAGACATTCGCAACATAACGCGAACCCTACTAGAGGATTACGAAGTTGTGACGGAAGGTTCTCCTGATGCAACGCCTGCGGCTTCCATCTCTTCGGCAAGACGCATAGCTTCTTCAATAAGAGTTTCTACAATCTGCGCTTCAGGGACCGTTTTGATGACTTGTCCCTTCACAAATATCTGACCTTTGCCATTTCCTGATGCAACGCCGAGATCTGCTTCGCGAGCTTCGCCAGGTCCATTTACAACACAGCCCATCACAGCAACGCGCAGCGGAACTGTCATTCCTTGTAGACCTGCCTGTACCTTTTCAGCAAGGGTGTAGACATCTACTTGAGCGCGACCACATGAAGGACAGGAAACGATTTCAAGTTTACGTTGACGCAGATTCAGTGATTCAAGGATTGAAATTCCAACCTTTACCTCTTCAACAGGAGGTGCCGAGAGTGAGACGCGAATTGTGTCGCCGATACCTTCGGCCAAGAGAATTCCAAATGCAGTCGCTGACTTAATGGTTCCTTGGAAGATTGGGCCAGCTTCGGTGACGCCGAGGTGAAGTGGGTAATCGGTCTTGGCTGCAAGTAAGCGATATGCGTTGACCATCGTGACAGGGTCATGGTGCTTTACAGAGATCTTGATATTGCCAAAGCCATGTTCTTCAAAGAGGGAAGCTTCCCAGATTGCGGATTCAACTAAGGCTTCAGGTGTTGCCTTGCCGTACTTGGCAAGAAGTCGTGGGTCGAGTGAACCGGCGTTAACGCCGATGCGAATTGGAATACCAGCATCCCCTGCAGCCTTTGCAACTTCCTTCACCTTGTCATCAAATTGCTTAATGTTGCCAGGGTTGACTCGCACCGCAGCACACCCTGCATCAATTGCGGCAAAGATGTACTTAGGTTGGAAGTGAATATCTGCAATCACTGGAATCTGTGACTTCTTGGCAATCTGCGCTAATGCATCGGCATCGTCTTGCGATGGAACTGCAACGCGCACGATTTGGCAACCAGATGCGGTGAGTTCGGCGATCTGTTGCAGAGTTGCATTGACATCAGATGTCAGCGTTGTGCACATTGATTGCACGCTGACCGGTGAATCAGAACCTACTCCGACTCCACCCACATTGAGCTGTCTCGTCTTACGACGCGGATGCAAGGTAGGAGGTGGTGCGCTGGGGATTCCAAGATCAACCATGAACCGTATTCTGCCTTATCTTTAGAAATTGAGCGATATGGGATTAAAGATGTCAGCGATTAAGAGAACCAGAGTGAGCACCGCTAAGACTGCGAAGACTCCGATAGTAATAGGTGTAAGAACATTCACATCAATACCTGCAGGTCTTGGGCGTCCACGTAACCGTGCGATTAAGGCGCGGATTTCGTCGGCAATCGCCACCGCCATATGGCCACCATCGAGCGGCAATATGGGAAGTAAGTTAAAGAGCCCAACAAAGATATTGAGGCTTGCGACAATGAGAAGGAAGGTGCCGAGCTGTTCGGTGTTATCAAGTTTGGTACTGCTAACAACATCGCCGGATACACGCGCTGCACCGACAACGCCAACAAGGCCATTGGGATCACGTTCTTCGCCACCAAATGTTTGGCGGAAGAGTTGCGGCACCTTGGTAGGTAGCGTGAAGAGCGACTTTACGGATTCGCGGAGCAAGACACCCGTAGCTTGCGTGGATTCAACAATTGCAGGGAAGAAACTTTGGCGTTCGGTGCCAATCTTGGTGATGATTCCAAGAATGTAGCGCTTGGCGCTTTCGTCGTAGCGAGCCGCCGCCTTGATACTGATTTGCTCGCCACCACGTAATACCAAATAGGTAAGTGGCTTACCTTCAGATTTTGCAATGACCTGAGAGTCGATAAACCAATCTTTAACTTCAACGCCATCAACTTCAAGAATCTTATCCCCCGGAAGAAAACCAGCAGCGGCAGCTGCGGTGTTGGGGCTGACCTTGGTGATATCTGAGAGAAGGGTATTAACTCCAACGCCAAAGAAGATAGCGAAGATAAGGATGAAGCCAATTAAGAGGTGCGCAAAAGATCCTGCTCCTAAGACAATGAGCTTCTTGCCGGAGGATGCGGTAAAGAATGCGCGCCCTTCTTCGCCAGCGGGCATCTCATCGCGCGGGCTCATTCCCTCGATGCGACAGTAACCGCCGGCCGGAATAGCCTTGATTCCAAATTCAGTTTCACCTTTAGTGAAAGACCAGATGCGTTTGCCAAAGCCGAGAAAGAATTCAGAGACCTTCATGCCGAAGCGCTTTGCAGTTAAGTAATGGCCAAGTTCGTGGACCATTACCGAAAGCAGAAGTGCAACTGCAAATGCAAGAATTCCTAGAAGTTCCATCGACCGTCCTTCATGCTCGAGCCCGTGCAACTTCGGAGGAAGCCACCTGACGAGCATCCTCTTCGATAGCACTGACATCTGCTAAATCGCGTGGTGCAGAAAGTGCGGATGCGCTCATCTTCTCCACAACTGCCGATACTGTCTTAACAATCTGTGGGAATGAGATATTCCCATCAACAAATGCCTGCACAGCAACTTCATTGGCAGCGTTAAAGACAGCAGGTAAACCTTTTCCGATTTCCCCGCAATGGCGAGCAAGTGAGATCGCTGGAAAACGTGCAATATCAATGGGGGCAAAGCTCCAAGAGTGAGATTGCGCCCAATCAACAGGAGGCATCGCACCCTTGACGCGATCGGGATAACCGAGCGCAAAAGAGATTGGCCCCTTCATATTGGGAGGTGAAGCTTGCGCAATCGTTGAACCGTCATCGAATTCGACCATGGAGTGAATCACCGATTGCGGATGAATAACCGCTTCAATCTTTGAATAGGGAATATCAAACAGGTAGTGGGCTTCGATGATTTCTAAACCTTTATTCATCAAGGTCGCGGAATTTATAGTGACAACCGGCCCCATCACCCACGTTGGATGGTTGAGCGCTTCTGCAACTGTGACGCTTTCTAAATCGCTGCGATCGCGGAATGGTCCCCCGCTTGCAGTAAGTACCAACTTGGAAACCTGTGACTTCTGCTCGCCAATCAACGCCTGCCATAGCGCTGAATGCTCTGAATCAACCGGCAATAGTTGATCACTCTTTGCGCGCGAAGTGACAATGTCGCCCCCTGCAACGAGAGATTCCTTATTCGCTAGCGCAACGCGATTATCGGCATCGAGGGCTGCCAGAGTTGGCGCAAGGCCAATCGAACCAGTGATGGCATTGAGAACAACATCGCAAGCCATTGCTGCAATCTCAGTGGATGCGTTCGGACCATCAATGACTTGAACTCCAGGAAGCCCCGCGCGTATCTGGTCGGCGTTCTTGGTGACTCCAACAACTTTGACTTTGAATTTACGCGCTTGTTCGATTACCAAATCCGGCTGAGAACCCGCAGAGGTGATTGCAACTACTGTGAAGCGATCAGGGTTTGCGGCAACTATCTCGAGAGCTTGAACTCCGATTGATCCGGTTGAACCCAGGATAATCAGTTGGCGCGTCATGAAACTTTGCGCTTGCGTCCTACAAATTGTCCGATGATGACAATGGCAAGGGCTAAGAAGAACATCGCCGAACCAATCACATTTGCCTGCGCTGGAATACCGCGCGCTGCAGATGTATAGACAAACTTAGGGAAGGTTGTCATGGTTCCGGAGTTGAAGTTGGTAATGATGAAGTCATCGAAAGATAAGCTAAATGCAAGCAGAGCTGCTGCTGCAATTCCTGGAGCCACAAGTGGAAGAGTGACGCGACGGAATGTTTCGCGTTCGTTGGCATATAAATCCATCGCTGCTTGTTCTAGCCGTGGATCAAGGCTGGCAATACGCGCCTTAACGGTGACTACAACAAATGAGACGCAGAAGAGAACGTGTGCAATCACGGTTGGCCAGAAGCCTGGGTTGATCTGGAAGACCAAGAAGAGTGAGAGAAGTGATGCGCCTAGAACAATTTCAGGCGTTGCCATCGGCAAGAAGATAAGCAAGTTAGTCGTTGAGCGACCCTTGAAGTGATAGCGCCCAATTGCAAAGGCGATCATCGTGCCGAGAATCGTTGAGAAGAGAGTTGCTAAGAAACCAATCTTGATGGAGTTACCGAGCGCTGTACAGATTTCAGGTGCACCACATGGGTTCTGCCAGTTTTCGAGGGTGAAACCCTGCCAGACCAAGTTGCTCTTACGTGAATCGTTAAAGGAGAAGGCGAAGGTGTAGGCAACCGGGATAAAGAGATAGGTAAATGCCACAACTGCGTAGATGCGGATGAGGTTACGTTGGAACCAGCGAGATACTTTTCTCATACCAACTCCTCGGTTCCGGCCTTACGAACATAGAAAGTCACAAGAATCAGAATCGAAAGCATCAAGGTAAATGAGAGCGCTGCCGCCGTTGGGTAATCCACGACACGGAAGTAGCGAGATTCGATGACATTTCCAAGCATCTTTGTCGTTGGACTTCCAAGGATTGCTGCATTGACGTAATCGCCAGCTGCTGGAATGAAAGTCAGCAAAGTGCCTGCTACAACGCCTGGCATTGAAAGCGGAAGAGTTACCTTGCGGAAGGTAGTAAAACCATTTGCATATAAGTCCCCTGATGCTTCAAGAGTGCGCGGATCAATGCGATCGATGGATGCATAGAGCGGCAGAGTCATAAATGGCAGGAAGTTATAGGTCATACCGGCAACGACTGCGAAGGCGCTAGAAGTAAGCGTCGTGCTTTCGGAGATGATTCCAAGCGTTCGCAGCGGCGGCACAACAAAACCTTCTTCACCCAAGATCTGCTTCCAGGCAATTGTGCGAAGTAAGAACGAGGTAAAGAAGGGAGCGATGACAAGGACCAACATGAAGTTCTTGTACTTGCCACCTTTGAAGGCGATTGCATAGGCAAGTGGATAGGCAATCAGGAGCGCTAGAACTGTTGCGATAGTTGCATAGAGAAATGAACGACCAAACTGTTCTCTATTTTCAATAAAGGCATCGAAGTAATTCTGAAAACGTAAGGTCTGCTCATATTGACCTGTATCTCCCCCGCCTACTGGGGTCTGCGTTGAAGTCTGGGCAAGATTGATCAGAGGAAAGATAAAGAAGGTTAAGAGGAACGCCAT
>CAZSWE010000025.1:0-12192 GCA_964610715.1 uncultured Candidatus Planktophila sp. | reverse complement strand
CTGCAGTTATGTGTGCACAGGTTTCATGGTTTACGAGATCATCCCGGCTTCCTCGGCCCGCTTCCCCTGCCTCAACAACTAAAGTCGAGACCGTTCACCCCCATGTTTATCTAGAAAACTCTAGATACTTGGGAACTACGTTGAGAAACGTAATTCACGCTATTTAATTTTTAGACAACTCACCCAATGAAAATTGAAGTGGATTGGGTCCTTAGAAGGTATGGAGTGAGCATTCTTGTCTGCGCACTCGATCTATCTAAGCGATGTTCCTAGTATAGAGAACGCCTATGACAAATGAGAAATTCCCGAAAAACTCCGTTTATAACTAGGAATCTTTGCCGCTTTGGCGGCGAGAAAGTTCTCGGTTCACCTCGCGAGTAGCTTGCTTCTCCATCAATGTAGAGCGCTTATCGTGCGCCTTCTTACCCTTTGCAATCGCCACTTCTATTTTGGCTTTGCCATTGTTGAAGTAGAGCTGCAGCGGCACCAGGGTTACTCCAGAATCTTTGGTGCGCCCAGCAATCTTGCGTAGTTCTACTTTGTGAACCAGCAGTTTGCGCTTACGCCGAGGGGTGTGATTCGTCCATGTTCCTTCTGTGTATTCAGGAATGTGCACGCCATGAAGCCAGAGCTCACCGTTTTCAATCATGGCAAAGCCATCAATTAATGAGGCGCGACCTGCGCGCAGTGACTTTACCTCTGTGCCTGTAAGAACAATTCCACATTCATAAACATCTTCGATGGAAAAGTCGTGACGAGCTTTCTTATTCTGGGCGATGAGCTTTTTACCTAGTTCTTTCACCATCAGCTCACCTCCCAGCAAGTATTAACTTTGAAGGGCTTATTAAACCTTCAAATAACGGCGAAGGGTAATAAGAGATGCAATCGTTGAAACGACTAGGCCGGTCAAGAGCAACCAGCCAGATGCAGCTGCAACTTCACCCCAGCCAAAGAATTTGGTGAAGGTAAGCAGTGGCGCAACCTCGGTATCAACAACGTACTTCAGCCCAGCAAGTAAGCCGGATGCAAATCCCCAACCCACAATCGCTGAGATAACTCCTTCCAGAAGGAATGGCAGCTGGATTGACCAGGATGATGCACCGACCAACTTCATGACGCCAGTTTCGCGGCGGCGGTTAAATGCTGCGATGCGAAGTGTGTTGCTGATGAGTAGCGCTGCTGTAAGAACTGAGAGCAGACCAACGGCTAAAGCACCATTACGTAGAACTTCAAGGAGCTTGAAGAATCGCTCGAGAATAGTTCGCTGATCTTGCACGATATCTACGCCAGGTCGACCGCTAAATGCGCTGACGACAACATCAAATTGGGTTGGATCTTCTAGCTTCACTCGGAATGATTCTGGAAGTTGATCTGCAGTCACATTCTGTGCAATTGCAGAATCCTTGAAGCGCTCCTTAAAGCGTTCAAATGCTTCTGTCTGTGATTCATAAAAGACGCTCTGCACAACTGGAAGCGCCTCTAAATCAGCCTTAATAGCAACGCGCTGTTCTTGCGTAACTACGCCACCTGCACAGGAAGGAGATTCTGAGAGGGAACCGCAGAGAAATACAGATACTTCAATCTTGTCATACCAATAATCTTTCATCGCACTTACTTGAGCGTTAGAAAGTAAGCCAATACCAAGAAGTGAGAGCGAGATTGCAACAGTGACAATGACAGCAAAGGTCATCGTTAAGTTGCGGCGAAGTCCAATTCGGACTTCACGTATGAGAAAGCCTGCGCGCATCTTTACTGCTCCATATCTCTTCTTGTAATTATCCGGTGTATCCGTAAACGCCACGAACCTGATCGCGAATCACATGTCCGCCATCGAGTTCGATTACTCGCTTGCGCATCTGATCCACAATTCCTGAATCGTGGGTTGCCATCAAAACTGTTGTGCCCTCGCGGTTGATGCGATCGAGCAACTTCATAATGCCTACAGAGAGCGCAGGATCGAGGTTTCCAGTTGGTTCATCGGCGATGATGATTGCTGGCTTTGTGACATATGCGCGAGCGATTGCCACACGCTGTTGTTCACCACCAGAGATTTCAGATGGCAGGCGATCGCCCTTATCTTCCAAACCAACGAGTTCAAGCATCTCGGGAACTTCGCGATTAATCTCTTTCTGAGAATAACCAAGTACGTGGAGTGAGAATGCAATGTTCTCTGAGATTGTCTTATTAGGAAGTAGTCGAAAATCTTGAAAGACTGTTCCAACCTGGCGGCGAAGTTCTGGAACCTTATGGTTTGCCAGAGTTCCTAAATCTTTTCCAGCCACATGGATTGTTCCTGAGGTTGGACGCTCTTCGCGCAGAATCAGGCGCAGGAAGGTCGACTTACCGGAACCGGACATACCAACCAAGAAGACAAACTCGCCCTTGGTGATTTCCAGGCTCACGCTATCGAGCGCAGGTCGATCCTGCCCCGAATAAATCTTTGTTACATTTTCAAAACGAATCACTGCAGCTCCTTTGAGACCTGCCCCTAGTTTATGGAGTGAGGCTGGAAATTCTCGGTTGATTCGCCCTAAATATCGCCATTCACAGGCAGAAATAAATCACAGTTGAGGCGCGATTAAGCGTGAGAAGAACTGCGGCGCCAGCGAATTCCCGCTTCAATGAAATCATCGATTTCACCATTTAATACTGCAGAGGTATTTCCTGTCTCATGGTTATTTCGAAGATCTTTCACCATTTGGTAGGGCGCTAAAACATAGGAACGCATCTGATTTCCCCAAGATCCTGAGTTATCGCCCTTCAGCGCATTGATCTTCGCTTGTTCTTCTTGGCGACGGCGTTCGAGCAATTTCGATTGTAGAACAGCCATCGCAGTCGCCTTATTCTGAATTTGAGAACGTTCGTTCTGACAGGAGACAACGATTCCTGTTGGAATATGTGTCAATCGCACTGCAGAGTCAGTTGTATTAACGCCCTGCCCACCCGGACCAGATGAGCGATAGACATCGACGCGGATCTCCTTCTCATCTAACTCAATGTGATCGCTCTGCTCCACCACCGGTACTACTTCAACGCCGGCAAAAGATGTATGGCGGCGTGATTGTGAATCAAAGGGTGAGATGCGAACTAGGCGATGAGTTCCTTGTTCAACCGAGAGAGTGCCATATGCATAGGGAGCGCTAATCCTGAAGGTGGTTGATTTGATTCCCGCTTCTTCTGCATAGGAAGTTTCTAAGACATCAACTTTAAATTCATGACGCTCGCAGTAACGCAGATACATGCGCATCAACATCTCTGCCCAGTCAGCTGCTTCTACGCCACCAGCTTCAGAGCGGATAGTAATAAGTGCATCTCGGTCATCGTATTCACCATTTAATAAAGTGGTTACTTCTAACTCGCTAATTGCTCTAACTGTGGCATCGAGTTCACCTTCTGCATCTTTAAGCGCGGAGCCATCTGGTTCACCTGCTGCCAATTCAAAGAGAACGGGCAGATCATCAACTCGACGACGCAGGCTTTTCAAGCGCGTGATAGTTCCTTGGACTCGAGATAGTTTGCTCGTTACTGCTTGAGCCTTCTCAGGGTCATCCCACAGATTCGGAACACCAGCAGCTGCCTCGAGTTCAACTGCTTCTATTTCAAGTTTGGGAAGATCGAGAACTTTTTCGATAGATGTGAGGGTCGCACTTATCTCTGAGATTTCGAGTGAGTATTCGCGAGCCATGGGTCAAGGATAGCGAGAATTTATCCGACATCGATCCCGTAGTAATTAGTAGTGATTCTCCGCTGCGCAATGCTTGCGACGGTAGTAGAGATTTCAATGTAATCAAGATTTATGAAGGGAAGAAGAAAAGGAAGACGTAGATCTGCTGAGGTGGAAATTGTCAGTTGGTAACCATCACATTCAACCCTGTTCACTCTAATGTCCTCTAAATTCTCGCGTCCATTAGCTGTCCTCTTGGAATCACTGAGCTGCATCCATTTCGCCATAGCGCTTAGGGCATCATGCCTTCCCTTCTGGCAGTCGATAGGAATTCCTGGATCAGTCTCGCCTTCGCCTGTTAGATTCCAAGCAAATTGCCAGAAGTTGTAATCGCTTTGATAGTACGTTTGTAAATCTAAGTTTCTTACACCTCTCTGTACTGCTGCTTCACTTGCTTGGGTGAGGGCTCTCTTCGCCAAGTAAATAGATGAAATATTGGTGAGAATGACTAACACAATAAGAGTAGACATGAAGAGACTCATGATGAGCAAGGAGATTGATCCACGTTCATCTTTTGCAAAAGATCTAAGAGAGTTCAAAAGTTAAGCCCAGGGAGTTACATATTCAATTGCAGATACCTGGATAAATCGTTCTGGGATTGAGAGAGTTATGACAATCTCTGAATCTGGAGAGATGCAGGGGCTCTGGCTGCAGATTATCTGACTCTGAATTTCGCTCTCTGGATTCTCAAACCCCAGCAGTCGTCCACCTTCCACAATGACTGAACGAGAGACTTCAAAAGCTATCCCGTCGTTTGCTGATGTGACGAAAGCCCGAACGGATTCTCGAGCCAGTGTTCGCAACCTCTCTTGATCATCGCTCACGCTAGAGAAAGTATTCATGTAGAGAAATAGCGGAATGAAAAGTGGAATGGCAAGAATGACAAACTCAATTGAAGCGCTGCCTCGCTGGTCTCTAAGGAAGGCCAGATTCATCGCTGATTCTCAACAATCGCAATGCCAGTTACCCTAACTTGATACTCGTCCCCGAATATTCTTGGCACGTTGCTCTCTCTGGTCGTCACAACGAGATCCAAGTTTTGATGAGGATCCGGCGAATAAATAGGAAGGAATTGATCACTCTCATCAAAATCTCCCGTGAGAGCCTTCTTAGAAGCCTGATCTTGGACAACGACCTTCTCCATATTCCTAGAATGAATCGCTACGTTGATCTGTGTGGCAATGAGGAAGAGCGACATGAGTGGGAGGAGAACCAGGGCACTCTCAACGCTTCCTCGTTCACATCTGAGAAATTTCAGCAACAACTTAACGAATGCCGTTCATTGCATCTAAGGAGTTTTTGAGAATTGCCGTAAGCCGTGGGGCTGCAATTGTCCAGATAGCGGTAACGAGGCCTGTAGTCATTAGCACCACTAGTACCCAGCCAGGAACATCTCCTCGATCATCACTGAGCGCTCGAAAGAAGCGAGATCGTTTAAAGTCGCTAATCCTCATAGAAATTTCAACCTGCATCGCTACCAATTTCTTCTGAACTATTTGATTCATCTTTCTCTCCTTTTTCTTTAGTATTTTTTGATTTGGATTTAACCTTGTGCAAATAGATTTAGATTCGATAGTGATGGCCAGAGTGCGAAGAGGATTGAAATGGGCAGGATGAGAAAGACCACCGGAACCATCATTGACATCTCTGCCTTGGCCGCGATTGCAGTTATTCGATTTCTCTGCAGACTCTGAGCCTCTTCGGCATGGCTTTGGAGAACTTCAACAAGCGGCGCTCCACGTGAAATTGCAATCACTATTGAGTCAATGAAGCGACGAACGCTCAGTGAATGTAGCCGCCTTCCAAGTGCGTCTAGCGCCTCTTCAAATGGAGCTCCGCTCGATACTTCATCGACAACTCTCGACAATTGCGAAACAAGTGCGCCTGAGCCTCGGTTAGTAATTCTCTGAATCGCGCTTAGCGGACTTTCCCCAGCCGAGATTGAGAGGGTGAGCATTTCAACGATAGCAGGGAATTCTTCTTCGATACCAACTCGATACGTTTTCACTCTTTGAGTGAGGTTACGTTCTAGTAAGAGAATAGATCCTGAGAATGTAATCAGGAGTATTGAGAGAATTGTGGCCAGGGATGACTCTTTGAAGATTCCAAAGAGAATGATAGAAAATGATAATCCGCTAGAAACTATGAGTTGCTTATATCTAAAATTTTCGTAATCACTCTCAGTTGAGTAACCAAGTTCAGCTAACTTTGCTCTGACTGAAGTTCTATCCCCCACTCGATGGATTGATTTGATACTTGCTCGCTCCAGGGAAAAGTCTTCGTTAAGAATAAGGAATGCTGGAATCAGAAAGAGAAGCGTGACAATGAGCGGATTATTCATAACCGTCGGCCTAAATGAGATCCGGAAAAGACTCTTGAGGCTTCAGGAAGTTTGCTCAGTTGATTCATCCAGAGGTATGCAGCAGCTGTCATCGCCAGCCCTGCAAGAAGAATCAAGGCGCCCGACTGAGTGGAGAAGGCGCGAGATGTGCTTGGTTGAGTGGAGAGAAGTAGGAGCAATAGCCAAGGGGCAGCTGCAGATAAGTGAGCGGAGTTCTTGATCCAATTATGTTTTACAGCGATCTCGCGACGCAGAGTGAGATCTTCTCGAATGAAGTTTCCTAAGAGGCGGAGAATATTGAGCAACTCCGCGCTTCCCAATACCTTCGCCATCGCGAGTGATTCCAGAATTTGGTCTGTGGTCGGATGAGCCAATTCTCTTTTTAATAGCGCAATAGCTTTCTCAAAGTCTCCTGAAAGATAAATCTCGTCGCGAAAACGAAGAAAATAGGGCCTTAATATCTCGGGTCCACGATCTGAAAGTCCAATAAGGCACTCATTAAGCGAAAGGCCGGATTGAACACCAGCTCTCAAATGATCAATCATTTCAGGCGCGGCTCCTTGAATTGCCATCGCTCTTCTTGAGACCGCCTTTGCCCGGGCGATAGTCATGAATATCGCAATAAAACAAGAGAAAGCTGCCGCTATGTAGAGAGATTGTGAGACTGTGAAAACGATTAAAAATGTAAGCGCTGCTGCAGAAGTTATGACCAAAGCGTTCCTATAAGAAACTTGCTTCAATGAATTCATGCAATGACACCGAGGCCCTTCTCGTAGTCAGTTCCATTCCATCGCCATATCGATTCAATCTCTGCTCGATCATTCTCAAATCGCCCAGTAACTCTGGCGACTTCACGGACTCTTCGCGTTCCATCGTCTCCAAGTGAAACTTGAACAACGACATCGATGGCAGATGCGACTACCGGAGCGATAAATTTGTGAGAAATATTTTCACCCGCAAGCAGAGGTAGCGTCTGCAGTTTTGTAATTGCATCACGCGCTGAATTGGCGTGGAGAGTACCCATCCCAGGAAGTCCTGAATTTAGCGCTAGCAATAAATCAAGCGCCTCTGCTTCTCGCACTTCTCCTACGACAATCCTTGATGGGCGCATTCTGAGCGCTTCCTTGATTAATTTTCGGAGATTGACCGCACCATCGCCTTGGAGATTTGCGCCCCGAGTTTGCATTTGAATGAGATCAGGATTTTTAGGTTGAAGTTCAAACACTTCTTCGATAGTAATTACTCTCTGATTGATTGGCACTTCATTAACGAGAGCATTGAGAAGAGTGGTCTTTCCAGCTTGAGTACCACCACTTACCAAGATGTTAAGTCCACTCTTAACAGCTCGAGATAGATCAATTGCAACATCAGTTGAGAGCACGCCCATGGTGACCAAATCGCTCAAACTTTTATGGCGCATCAGATGTTTACGAATATTTACCGCCCAGTGTTCAGCGGTAATTTCAGGGATAACAACATGTAAACGGCTCCCATCTGGCAATCTAGCGTCGACAAAAGGTTGCGAAATATCAAGCCGTCTTCCACTCCAAATCAGAGTTCGGTCAACCAACTGCCTTACGGATTCAGAAGTGAGGACAAGGTTTATCAACTGGCTCTTTCCTGCACGAGCTACAAATATTCTCTCTGGGGAGTTAATCCAAATCTCTTCAATTGTGGGATCGGCAATGAGGTCAGCGATTGGCCCAAAGACAACTTCCGGATCCATTGTTTCCATGGGGCAGAAGGTAAGAGGGCTCTGACGTTCAAGGCTAACTGGATTGCAGGCATGTGGATAAGAAGGTGGCGGTTCACCTTTCCGTGCTGGTGTGGCTACGGTAAGTAACTCACGGCGCTTTCAGTGCAGGTGCGCTATCTAATCGATTGAGAATCTCAAGTGGGCTCTCTTTTCCGTTTGCGCTAATTACATATGCCTCGCAGAGAAAATTACTCTCGAGCCAGCTGCCCTGCACTCGCTCTGCAATTGCACCCGCAACTTCAATGTGCGCGTTGACAATCATTGTAAATTCAAAGCGCCCCAGTCGAGCGCAGAGGTCTTCTAATCTAGTTACTCCTTTCAGTAGCTCCGCAAAAGCAAGAATGGCCGCCTCGTAGAGCGATTCATTTTCTGGGATATTGGGCAGTAATTGAAAGCGAATCAGCGCCAGTCGAGACTTGTTTCGTTCTGCCGATGCTAACTCACGCCTCAAGCTTTCATAAAAGTATGGTGGTGCTGCGAGATACGTTAGGGAGTCTCGTAAACCATCGTGGGAAAACATCATCTGCTGCTCACTTTTCATCTCACTGATAAAGTGCATCTGTGAGCAATAAGAAGGAGAGAGTAAGTAACTCTCAACCAAAGTCGAACAGTGATTCTTTCAAGAAGCACTCAAAGCGTTCCATTGTGGCAACCCTGCTTTATATCGAAGCTGCCCTCGTGCTTTCCCTAGGTCTTTGGCTGATCTTCTTTAGCTTCACTCATGAGAGCGTTGAAGTGGCTCCAGTTCTTGGTGAAATCGGTTTTGCGCTTCTTGGGGCGCTTGGTTTATTCGTGGCTGGACGTGGGTACGCCAAAGGTAAGAACTATGGCAGATCTCCCGCAATGCTCGCGAATCTAATTGCGCTGGGTGTTGCCTACTACCAAATTCAAGGTGCTTTTTATATTGGGGCAGCCATCATCATTCCGCTGGCCGTATCAATAATTTACCTCGTACTGGCTATTGCTAAATCAGAGAACTCTTAGCCTCAAATAACTGCCCACTAATACCAACTACTACCAAGGAACGACTTGTTGGTCTTCCCAAAGCACGCCAGTTAACTTCTCTTGATCAGTTGTGCCAGCTGCGTTAAATGGTCGGGTGGCTAGCCAAATTGCAGTTGCAGCGCCTTCTTCAGCAGAACGAGGTGCATCAGGTCCGCCCATATCTGTGCGCGAATGATTTGGGCAGATTGCATCAACTAATAAACCGCGAGCGCCGAGTCCTGTCTCATGTGCCAAATTACGGACAAGTGCATTTACTCCAGCTTTACTAATTCGATACGGTGCAAGTCCACCTGCATTTCCAGGTCCTGACATACGACCTAAACAAGCTGAGAAGATAACGATGCGACCGTTGCGCGCATCTGCCATCGCAGGTGCAATTCCATTTACTAGTTGGAATACTGAATCTAAATTGATTGCCATAACGCGACGCCATTCGGCATCGGTGGTTCTCAGAGTCTTCGACATCTTCTCGCTCATCACGCCATGGGCCAACATCAATACTTGTGGCACAGGTAGAGATTGTGTAATCGCAGCGATTGTTTCGCGCACCTGCTCTGGCTGCTCGAGATCACAGACAAAGGTGGAGACGTTCACTCCTTGAATCTCCTTGGCAGAGCTCTCTAACTTGGCTCCATCTTTAGCAATGAGGGCAAGATCAAAACCACGTTGGGCCAGCGCCTTTGCGCTTTCAAATCCGAGTCCCCTGCTTCCACCTGTAATGACGGCTAAAGGGCGAGCTGATGTGGTCTCCATAGCGGGAAGGGTCTCAAAGATTGGATAGAGCGGCACCCTGAAATAGCCGAAGAGTTCTCGCTGGCAAATGTGCGCAATCTCGCGCTGGGGCAGCCAATGGGGGCATTTATGCTGCGCGCCTCGAGCCTATAGTCTTAGCCCACGCTCGAATCTGAGCGGATAAGTATGTGAGAACGCAAAGGAGCGCTCTGTGTCGCAATCAGGTCAGGACTTCGGAGCAAATGATTGGCTCGTTGAAGAAATGTTTGAGCGATACCAAGCAGATCCAACTTCCGTTCCAACTGAATGGGTTACCTACTTCCAGAACAATCCGCAGGCTGCTTCGCCTAGCGCTAGCGCACCTGTTGCGGGCGCGCCTAAGGGCGGAACACCGCCAACTCCAAAACCTGTAACTCCACCGAATATTTCGATGGGTGGTGCTCCTGCAACACCTGCCGCTGCACCAGTTGCACCTGCGCAACCTGCGCAACCTGCGCAAGCTGCAGCACCGGTATCACAACCAGTTGTTCGCACAGTAGCTACAGCTCCTGCAACACCTGCACAACCTGCAGCGAAACCAATCCCAACTCTTGCAACACCAGGCGCGGCAACGCTTGAACCAATTCGCGGAGTCGGTGCACGGGTAGTCGCAAGTATGGAAGCTTCGCTTTCAGTTCCAACTGCAACTTCGGTTCGTGCGATTCCAGCTAAGTTGATGATCGATAACAGAATTGTGATTAACAATCACTTAAAGCGTGGCCGTGGTGGAAAGGTTTCATTCACACACATCATCGCCTACGCCATGATCAAGGCGCTGCGTGCGATGCCAGAGATGAACGCTTTCTATGGCGAACTCGATGGCAAGCCGGCTCTTGGAAAACCAGAACATATCAACCTTGGTATCGCTATCGATTTAGCAAAGCCAGATGGAACCCGCCAACTCCTTGTTCCATCTATTAAGGGTTGCGAAGGACTTGATTTTGGTCAGTTCTGGGTTGCCTACGAAGAGATCGTAAAGAAGGCGCGCGCTGGAACTCTGACCGTTGAAGATCATTCAGGAACAACAGTTTCACTTACTAATCCAGGAACAATTGGAACTGTTCACTCTGTTCCACGTTTAGTACAGGGACAAGGGCTCATTATCGGCGTCGGCGCTATGGATTACCCAGCTGAATTCCAAGGTGCAAGTGAAGAAACTCTTGCACGTATGGCAATTAGCAAGGTGGTTACGCTCACTAGCACCTACGACCACCGCGTTATTCAAGGTGCGCAATCAGGTGATTTCTTACGTCGCATCCACGAACTTCTTCTCGGCGCTGAACATTTCTACGATGAAATCTTTACAGCGCTTCGTATTCCATATGAACCAATTCGTTGGGCCTCAGATTTTGCCTTCACCAAAGATGAAGAGATTGATAAGACCGCGCGCGTGCAGCAGTTGATTCAGGCGTACCGCACATGGGGCCACTTAATGGCCGATATCGATCCGCTTGTCTATGCCCAGCGCACACATCCAGATCTTGACGTGGTCAATCACGGACTTACTCTCTGGGATCTCGATCGTGAATTTGCAACTGGTGGATTCGGTGGCAAGAGCTTCCTTCCACTCCGTAAAATTCTTGGAATCCTGCGCGATTCATACTGCCGCTCTATCGGCGTTGAATACATGCATATTTCAAACCCAGAAGAGCGCAGGTGGATGCAGCAACATATTGAAATTGGTCTACCTGCTATAGAGCGTGAAGAACAACTTCGCATCTTACGTAAGCTCAATAGCGCCGAAGCATTTGAATCTTTCTTGCAGACAAAGTTTGTGGGACAGAAGCGCTTCTCACTTGAAGGTGGCGAATCGGTAATTCCACTCACAGATGCAATCGTTTCATCTGCCGCAGAACGCGGTCTTGATGAAGTCTGCATCGGTATGCCGCACCGCGGTCGCCTCAATATGTTGGCCAATATCGGCGGCAAATCAGTAGGACAGATCTTCCAAGAGTTCCAAGGTCACTATGCCGAAAATGAAGTTCATGGCTCTGGAGATGTGAAGTATCACCTCGGCACAGAAGGCGTCTTTACTGCGCAATCAGGTGCAACCACCAAGATTTATCTCGCTGCCAACCCTTCACACCTAGAAGCGGTTAACCCAGTTCTTGAGGGAATTGTGCGAGCAAAGCAAGATCGCCTCAATAACAAGGGCGCTTACACAGTTCTACCGATCTTGCTCCACGGAGATGCATCTTTTGCAGGTCAAGGCGTTAATGCAGAAACGCTTCAACTTTCGCAACTTCCTGGCTATCGCACAGGCGGAACAATCCATATTGTTGTTAATAACCAAGTTGGATTTACAACATCTCCACATGCATCTCGCTCTTCTCGTTACTCAACAGATGTCGCCAAGTTGATTGAGGCGCCTGTCTTCCACGTTAACGGTGATGATCCTGAAGCATGTGTTCGCGTAGCTCACCTTGCCTTCGAATACCGCCAAGCATTTAATAAAGATGTCGTCATTGACATGGTCTGCTACCGCCGCCGCGGACATAACGAAGGCGACGAACCAAGCTTTACTCAACCGCTTATGTACAAGCTCATTGATGCCAAGCGCTCAACTCGTACTCTCTACACAGAAGCGCTCGTTGG
>CAZSWE010000024.1:0-12258 GCA_964610715.1 uncultured Candidatus Planktophila sp. | reverse complement strand
GCAGCGAACCTGCTGCACAAATCACTGTGTCATTTGCATCAGATGCAGATTGCACCGCGTGAATGATTTCAGTTTGGCTAGGTAGCGCACGCTTCTGATCGACAAAAGCTGCATCAAGTAGCGCATCCCATTCGCGCTTCTCTTTAGTAGCGCGCGCTGCATAGTCAGCAGAAACTTGGAATGTAGCGAGTAGAGAAGTGAGCTCTGTCAGCGTTTCGCGTGCATCTGCGACAACTGGCAGCGCGCTACCGTGCTTAAAGGCATCAAATGAGGCGATATTGATATTGATAAAGCGCACATCTGGATTTTGGAAGGCGGTGCGGCTCGATGTTGTGAAATCGCTGTAGCGAGTACCGATTCCGATGACGACATCGGCATCTTTTGCCAGGCGATTTGAAGCAGTTGTACCTGTGGCGCCAACCGAGCCTAAATACTGTGGGTGATCCCAGTTAAGTGAACCAACTCCGGCTTGTGATGCGCTGACTGGAATTTTTGTCTGTTCGACAAAATTCTGTAGCACTTGGTGAGCATCAGAGTAGATAACTCCGCCGCCAGCGATGATGAGTGGAGCTTTAGCAGATGCAATAACGCGAGCAGCTTCGGCTAGAACGGAAGCCTCAGCTCGAGGACGACGAATATGCCATTCACGATCTGCCAAGAATTCTTCAGGGACTTCAATAATTTCTGCCTGCACATCTTCTGGAAGACAGATGGTCACAGCTCCGGTTTCGACAGGGTCTGTCAGCACACGCATTGCGCCTAAGAGCGCAGAGAAGACTTGTTCTGGTCGCTGCACACGATCAAAGAAACGCGAAAGCGGTTTAAAAGCATCGTTGACAGAGATAGATGCATCATGTGGAACTTCGAGTTGTTGTAAGACGGGATCAGATGAACGATTAGCAAAGGTGTCAGATGGAAGCAACAGCACCGGCAAGCGATTTGTTGTTGCAACTGCAGCGCCTGTGAGCATATTGGTTGCACCTGGGCCAACGGAGGCTGCGCATGCAAAGGTGGCGCGACGGCGCTTGATACGAGCAAAGGCAGATGATTCATGCACCATCGCTTGTTCATTACGCGCTTGGTAATAAGGCATTAGAGACGGGCTATCGACAGAGAATTGTTTGAGCGCTTGTCCGATACCAGCAACATTTCCGTGGCCAAAGATTCCAAAGATTCCGGGAATTGTGCGTTCGCGATGATCGCCATCAACTGTGTATTGGTGGGCCAGGAATTCAACAATCGCCTGGCTGACAGTCATCTTTCGCATCGCCATATCAATTCCTTCCTATGCGCCGTAGGGCAATCTTGGGTCTGTTTGCTGTGATTGCCAAGTCTGTCTAATCCACACTTGATCAGGATGATCGGTGGCATTCCATGCCCGCTCTGGGTCAGGCCCGGCCATCACATTAAAGAAGTAAAGGTCATAACCAGGACCGGCAGCAGCTGGGCCATGCCAGCCGTAAGGAACGAGAGCAACATCGCCTGAGTGAATCTCTTCTGCAACATCATAGAGACGGCTATCGGCCGAGGTTCCGCGGAAGTAACCAAATGGTGAAGATGCCGAAGTCGTTGCACCGCGAGTGACTGCGCTTTCGAAGTAGTAAATCTCTTCAAGGGTTGATTCTTTTCCTGGCACGTAGCAATCATGCTTATGTGAAGGAGAGCCCGACCAATTTCCTGCAGGGACAATTACTTCGCAGACAACCATGCGATCGGCATCAAGAGTGTCAGGCATTCCCAGGTTGTGTACTTGTCTAGATTCACGACCGGCGCCACGGATAGCAACTTGCACCTTATCTTTGGGAGTGAATTGAACTGGCTTGGCAACTGTTGCTGGAGTTTCGCCCACTGCTATTCGGCCTGTTCCAGTAATGGTGGCTGAGGTATTAATTGGTAAATAGAGAAAATCACTTGGTCCATGAAAGACGGATGTGCGACCAGCAAGCACTTGGCTCGCAGGTGCACCACCAGCAACTACATATTCAACAACGGCGCTGGTTCCTTCAAGGAGAAAGATAATTCGTTCATTGGCATCAGCTGGAAGCGACAGTGGCTTATTTAACGTGCCAATGCGCAGACCAGTGTATTTCCAACCTTCTGCAGGTGGGTTGGCAGCATCGATATGCACATCCCAATCACCGTGGGCAAGTTCCGATGAACGGAAGAACCACTTCTGCGATTGAGATGGCATCTATCGAATTAGTTCTGTGGGAAGCCGAGGTTGATTCCGCCGTGGCTTGGATCTAGCCAACGAGATGTAATCGCCTTGCCGCGTGTGAAGAAGTGAACGCCCTCAACGCCGTGCGCCTTGGTATCGCCAAAGAGTGATTGCTTCCAACCGCCGAATGAGTAGTAAGCAACAGGAACAGGGATAGGAACGTTGATTCCGACCATTCCTACTTCAATCTCATTCTGGAAGCGACGAGCTGCGCCACCATCGTTGGTAAAGATTGCTGTGCCGTTACCGAATGCACCACTGTTGATCAGCTTTACGCCATCGTCGTAGCTCTTCACGCGCACGATAGAAAGCACTGGTCCGAAGATTTCTTCGGTGTAGACCTTAGAAGTAGTTGGCACCTTATCGACCAGAGTTGGCCCAAGCCAGAAACCATTTGGCTCGCCATCAACTGTTGGATTACGACCATCAACGACAACTGTTGCGCCATCTTTTTCAGCGATATCGATATAGGAAGCAACCTTGTCGCGGTGTTCCTTGGTAACAAGTGGGCCCATGTCGCAGCCGCGGCGACCATCACCTGTGCGCAGTTTGCCCATACGTTCAACAATCTTTGGAATTAACTTATCTGCAACAGGTTCAACTGCAACCACTACTGAGATTGCCATACAGCGCTCGCCGGCGCTGCCGAAACCTGCGTTAATGGCTGAGTCTGCAACGAGTTCAAGATCTGCATCTGGAAGAACGAGCATGTGGTTCTTTGCTCCACCAAGTGCTTGCACGCGCTTGCCGTTACGGGAAGCGTTCTCGTAAATGTATTGCGCGATTGGAGTAGAACCAACGAATGAAATTGATTCGACATCTGGGCTATTAAGAAGTCCATCTACAGATTCTTTATCTCCGTTGAGCACGTTAAAGACTCCGTCAGGCAAGCCAGCTTCTTTCCAAAGCTTGGCGATCCACATGGAAGCTGTTGGATCTTTCTCAGATGGCTTAATGACAACGGTATTTCCGGCAGCGATTGCAATCGGGTAGAACCACATCGGCACCATAGCTGGGAAGTTGAATGGGCTGATGATTCCGACGACACCGAGTGGCTGACGAGTCGAATAGACATCTACGCCAGTTGAGACATTCTCGGAATAGAAACCTTTGAGCAAGTGAGGAATTCCTGTTGCGAATTCAACGACTTCTTGGCCGCGGGTGATTTCACCGAGCGCATCTGAGAGCACCTTGCCATGTTCGCTGGTGATGATTTCAGCAAGTTCTGGCTTTCTCTCATTAAGAAGTTCGCGAAACTTAAAAATAATCTGCTGGCGCTTAGCAAGTGATTCATCGCGCCATTTAGGGAATGCATCTTTTGCGGCCTTGATAGCTGCGTTGATTTCAGCCTGATCGGCAAGAGCGACTCGCTTTGTCTCTGTTCCTAGCGCTGGGTCATAGACCGGAAATGTTCTTCCAGATTTACTGACAAATTCAGCGCCATTGATCCAGTGATTGACGATTGTGCTCATTCTTCCCCCTTGGCTTAAGGCTCTGATAATAGAGGTCAATTTGCGATACCCGTAAGTCGCGCTTAGACTTCGCAACGTTTAAGGGGAGTACCTAGATACAGCTACCTCGTCAATACGGTGTAAAAACCCGGGGCGCTGGCCGAGACTCAATTTCGGTTAGGAAGACCTTGACCACGTTTCTCATTACGCGAGTCAAGGAGCTTATTCATGGATGTCTCATTACTAGTCTGGTCACTTACCGTCGGGGCAATTCTTCTGCTCGTCGTGGTCGACCTCTTAACTGTTAGCGCAAAGCCCCACGAGGTTAAATTCAAAGAGGCAGCTAGCTGGTCAATTTTCTATATTGGTCTGGCTATCGCCTTTGGAATCTGGGTATGGGCGCAATACGGCAATCAAAAGGGAACAGAGTTCTTTGCCGCTTACTTAGTTGAGAAGTCCTTATCGGTCGATAATCTCTTTGTCTTCGTCATTATCTTGGCTCAATTTGCTGTGCCTAGCATTTATCACCAGCGGATCTTGCTCTTCGGAGTTATCTTGGCGCTCGTCTTGCGCACGATCTTCATTGCAGTGGGCGCAGCAGCGTTGGCAGCCTTCGCTTTCACCTTCGTCATCTTCGGTGCAATTCTGATTTGGACAGGCGTTGGTCTCTTTAAGCATTGGGATGAAGATCCGGAACCGGGCGACAACAAGTTGGTCAAAATCATGCGTAAGCGCATTGCTATGGTCGATGAATATCACGGGACAAAGCTCTTCATCCGCCAGAACGGTAAGCGCTATGCCACCCCAATGTTTATGGTGATGGTTGCCATTGCGTCAACAGATTTGCTCTTCGCCCTTGACTCAATTCCGGCAACGTTCGGTGTTACTTCAGAGACCTTCTTGGTCTTCTCGGCCAATGCTTTTGCACTTCTTGGTCTGCGCGCCCTTTACTTCCTCGTTAAGGGGCTCTTGGACCGCTTGGTTTACCTATCTCTTGGGCTCTCAATCATCTTGATGTTTATCGGAGTGAAGTTGATCATGACCTACCTTCACGAAGAATTCACCTCTATTCCTAAGATTCCAACATCAATCAGCCTAGGTGTAATCGGTATGATTCTTCTTGTCGCGACAGTAGCTAGCTTGGTGAAGACAAAATCTGACCCATCAGCTAAGGCACACGCCGGTCGCATTACAGGAAGCCAGGATCATGAAGCGAGAGATAGCTAAAGGCTGGAGGTTAATTCCATCTGCTATCCGCAAAACAATAGTGTCGGTCATCGGATCGACACTCATTGTTATTGGTTTACTGCTCTCTGTACTTCCTGGACCATTCACTATCCCGTTAGTAATTCTTGGATTGGTAGTGCTAGGTCTTGAATTTGCCTGGGCGCAACGCACTCTAGAAAGAGTGAAGGAACAAGGGGCCAAGCTGAACCCGAAGAAGTTTTTTAAGAAGTAACGTCTTTCTTAGCAAACTTCATGATAGCAAGGGCATAGAAGAGTATTCCTGCCATGGCGCAGTAAGAAGCGCCACGAATCATCTGTGACCAATCGATTGTGATTGATAGCGCATCAAACCAACTAAAGGCGTAGTGCACTGGCAACCATTCGCGCACCACACCAAGTGCTGTAATTGCATCCAAGATGTTAAGCAAGATTGAGATTCCCACAGCAACGCCAACCGCGCCAAGTGGAGCATCAGTGCGAACGCTTAAGTAAAAGGCGAGCCCTGCCACGAAGAGTAGAGATATTGCTAAATAACCCGTCATGATTGCTATCCGCGATAGCGCTGTTGCATTATCAAAGGTTGCGCCCAGTGGAGTTTGCAGTGGTTTAAATCCGAAAGCGATGGCGCCGACAATCCAGGCCGAGAGAGGTACCAACAAAACGGCAATCAGCGAAAGTGTGAGGCTGACCTTGATTTTCTGAAGTAGAAGTCGCGTGCGTGGAACAGGGGATGCGAGTAGATAGCGCAGCGTTGACCATGAAGCTTCGCTGGCAACTGTGTCGCCATTAAAGAGCGCAATTACTGTGACAAGTAAGAATGGCGTTGAGAAGTAGAGCATCGTAGTTGTGAAGTTTGCAGCTCCGAGCGTTGCCAGACCAATGAGGTCGGTTGTGCCAGAGCCAAGACGGGTTGGTCCTCCGCTATTTCCAGATGGTCCAAATTTCACAGCGATTGCAACAAGAATGGGAAGTGAGAGCACAAAGCCATAGGCGAAGGCGGTGCGCTTGCGCTTAAGTTGGCGATACAGCTCTACGCGATACGGAAGAGTTTGATTTGCTTGATATGTCATGACAACTCCTTACCGATAACTAGGTCATCGCCAATTAATTCAAGGAAGATTTCTTCCAGGCTACGTGCTTGTCGGTTCTTGGTCAGAATCTTCTTCATTGGACCAAAGGCAATCAATTTACCGCGGTGCATTAATACAACGTGCGAACAGGTCTGCTGAACCTCGGCAAGCAGGTGAGAAGAGACAATGACTGTGCGACCAGTCTTTGCGTAATCCTTAAGAACCTGGCGCATCTCAGCAATCTGTTGTGGATCAAGACCGTTAGTTGGTTCATCCAGAACAAGTAGATCTGGCATACCAAGCATGGCTTGTGCGATTGCTAAACGCTGACGCATTCCTTGGCTATAAGAACGCACCTTCTTATCGAGGGCTGTCCCTAACTTAGTAATTGAGATGACTTCATCTAAATACTTTTCTCCGGAGCGACCAATTGACTTCCAGTAGAGATCAAGATTTTCACGGCCTGATAGGTGCGGTAAGAATCCTGGACCTTCAACAAAGCTTCCAAGGTTGGCCAGAGCTGGTGATCCCGGATAGACAGCCTTGCCATCCATATAAATAGAACCTTCTGTTGGGAATATAAGTCCCATCAACATACGTAACGTTGTTGTCTTTCCTGCACCATTAGGACCTAAGAGTCCAACTACTTGCCCACGACTTACTGTGAATGAAAGGTCATCGACTGCGCGATAACCATCTTTATACGTCTTAGAAAGGTTTTCGACTTGTACTAAGAAATCCTCATCGCGCTCTTGTGCTGATGGGCGTGGTCTACGAATGTAGACAAGTACTACTGCTCCAATAAGAGTAAGCAACGCCAAGATGGGCCAGAGCCAATTAGCACTTGATCCTGCTGCGGGAACTGCGTTGATGACAGGATATTCCAGAGGCGATAGCGCTGTGACAGAGTAAAAGGCAGGGGATTTAGGGAGTTCATAACCTTGATCGGTACTTGAAATTCCAATTGCCACGGTGTCGCCAATAGCTGCATCGAGAATGACAGCAGGAAGTGTCACTGTGATATCGCGACCTTCTGCAGGAATATTGGTCAATCGAATAGGCGCAACAACTCCATTAGGTTGTGAAATTGCGCCACTTGGTGACTTGGTTACAAGTGAAAAGAAGAGCGTTGCGTTCCCAGTAGTACTTGTCACTCGCACCTTGATTCGCGATGAACCAGTAACTGAAATTGGCTCTTGCAGTACTGCGCTGTCTAAGAATCCACTTTGACCTGGAACAAAGGCTGGGCTAAAGCCAGCAAAATTTGAAGCAACTGTTGCAGCCAAACTTCCCGCCGAACCAATTCCAGGTAGTGATGAAATTGCACTTGGAATTCCACCTACTGGGTATGACATTGCTGCAGGCTGAGCAAGGAGTGGAAGCTGCTTCATCTCTGCTTCAAAAGGCAAGCGCGTTGCCGTAAAGGACTTTGGAATAGCTGTTGAGTCTTGAAGTGAGATTGAACCATTGGTCTTGGTAAATTGGAAGAGCGGAAAATCGATATCTTGCTTCAATAGATACTTATCGAACCAACGTGAATACTGCTCTTGCAGGTATTTCTTCTCATCCGCCCCACCATCATGGCCAGCCGCGTGCCAAATCATTGAAATTGGAACACCGTTCTTCTTTAAGACGGCTGCGGTTTGTGAACTTTCATTGAGCGGAAAGAGTGAATCTGCCTGTCCCTGTGAAAGCAATGTCGGTGCCTTGATAGATGAGATAACTGAGGCAGGTGAGACCGAGCGGAGAAGCTTTCGCTCAGCCGCACTTGGTTGACCATTTACTACTGCGCTCTTATAAGCAGCACACCATTCGTTGGTGAGCGCCCCACATTCACCCAAGTAAGCGCTCTGCAGTGTAGCTAGCGCAAAAAAGGTTCCGGTCCAAATCTTTTTAAATGGCCCTGCTTCGGTAAGGTCGTTTGATGACTGTGGAAAGAGCGCTTGGCTTAAATCGTTCCAAGTAATATCAGCAACAACTGCATCAACGCGCTTATCTTGAGATGCGGTCAGAAGCGCTGCAGCTCCACCGTATGAGCCACCTGTAATTCCCACGACTGGGTCGCCAGATTGATCTTGCAAAACATCTTTACGTTTTCCTAAGACAGTAATGAGCTGTTGAACATCTGCAATCTCGGCTGAGAGTGAGTTCATAGAAATCTGCCCAGTTGATTTTCCGAAGCCACGGGCAGTCCACGTCATGACTACATATCCACGTTTCTGGAAAGCTTGCGCCTCTGTCACAACAGAATCTTTTGAACCACCAAAACCATGCGCCAGCAGAATTGCTGGAGCTGGAGTCTTCTTAGGTAGATAGATTGAAGTATCGATAAAGACACCTGGCGCTGTCTGCTGAGATTTGCTTGTGACCTCTGCCGCAAAAGAGTAAATAGGCAAGAGTGCGGAGACAGTCAAAGCCAGTACCAAGACGCGCAATTTCATTGTGCAAAGATATTGCCTATCTCGTGCTGCTGCTTCACGAAAGCTTCGGTATTCTCGGCTCATGAAGGCTAAATCAAATGTAGGTCTACTAATTGTGGGTCTAGTCACTATTTTGATTTCATCTCTTGTGATTGCGCCACAGGCGCAGGCGGCCAAGTCAAAGTTTTACGTAGCTAAAATGGTTAAGGCTCATCTGCCAACGGCGCCTAATAATGGGACAGATGATTACCGCTGTTTTCTTCTCGATCCCAAGGTCACTGAAGATTCAATAATTAAGTCTGTTGAGTTTGTGCCGCAGAAAAAGAACTATGTCCACCACGCAATCATGTTCCGCGTAACTCAGGCCGATGTTGCTGAAGCAGTAGCCGCAGATAAGAATGGCAAAGGTTGGCCTTGCTTTGGTGGCTCAGGGCTAGGTTCGATGTTCTCCTCTTTCCTCACATCTCCTTGGCTCAGCTCGTGGGCGCCGGGTCGTGGAAAAGATGTATCACCTAAGGGTTATGGAATCCCATTTAAAAAAGGCGAGAAGTTAGTTCTGCAGGTCCACTACAACTTACTTGCAGCTAATGGCGGAAAGATTGAAACTGATCAATCAAAGATTGTTATCGAAGCGATTCCTGCAAAGGGTGCGTCGGTAAAGCAGTTGCAAGTCGAGCTCTTTCCTGCTCCCGTAGAACTTGCCTGCCCGCCAGGAATTACAGGGCCACTTTGTGACCGCAAGAATTCTCTTCTTGATTTAGCAGCACGCACCAGCACGACAAGTGCATTTGAAGCTGCCGGTATCAACGTTCTTTGCAAGAACGATCCATTTAATCCCAAGCCAAGTTTGATCTCTCGTTGTGACAAGGTGATGGATAAGCACCTCACAGTTATTGCGGCAGCGCCTCACATGCACTTACTTGGACGTTCGCTTAAGTTGATTCTCAATCCAGGTACTGCGTCAGAGAAGATTCTTCTTAACCGTCAGAATTATGACTTCGATGATCAATCATCAACTGTTTTGAAGACACCAGTCAAAGTTGCACCCGGAGACACAATCCGCGTCGAATGTACCTTTGACCCGACTCTGCGACAGAAGCTCCCGGCGCTACGAAATCTAGAGCCGCGTTACATCACATGGGGTGAAGGTTCTTCAGATGAGATGTGTCTGGGCGTTATCGCTGCAACACGCTAGCGATAAGTCCATCAGTAGCGCGTTCAATCATCTGTAAAACTTCCTGATAAGCCTCAATCGTTTCACCCCACGGATCAGGAACCTGTAACTGTTCAGCTTCAGGCGCTGTTGGATTGATATGGCTCAGAGATGGATCAAAGGATCTGAGCATAAAAACCTTTGCTTTATCGGCATCGTTGCGCGCTCCATTAAGAATATTGGCGCGATTGGTAAGGTCCATAGGAAGAATCAAATCTGCTTCATCAAAGAAGTTGAGTTGAAATTTTCGCGATGTGTGTTCAAATGCGTAGCCGGCGGTTTTCCAGGTTTTCTCAGATAGGTGATGAGCACCTTCACCATCATGCCAACCGGAAGTTCCACTACTAGTGACTACGAAGCGCGGATTAGAAAGCTCTATAGTCTTGTTATGTAGTACCGCTGCCGCCATAGGTGAACGGCAGATATTTCCGAGGCAGACCATTTCAACGCGAATTACATCGCGCGAGGCAAGGCTCTTGAGATATTCGTTCTGCACCAGGTGACCATATCCAAGCCATGCCAACTTCTGCCATTATTTGCGACATGACATCAGCCGTCTTGGTCGAAGAGTTAACAGAAGACCAATGGCGGCGTTACCGAGATATTCGGATTGCCGCCCTTGAAAGCGATGGACATGCATTTGGCAGTAGTTTGGAAGCAGAGCTTCGTTATACCGAGGCAGAGTGGCGATCTAAAGCCCGTCAGTATGTAGGAATCATCGCCTCTGTCGCCAGCGAAGATATCGGCTTCATGACAGTTGAAAATCTCAAAGGTGATTTCGGAGCCACCTCTTGGATCGGTAGTTGCTGGGTTCATCCCGAATATCGCCAACATGGAGCGCTGCGCGCTCTCTTTCACTTTATAGATTTACAAGCCACCGAACGTAACTGGAAGAAGCAAGGCCTAGGCGTCTGGATTGATAATGAGGTTGCGATTAAGGCTTACGAGAAAATCGGTTTTGTCACTATGGGCGAACCGGAAGAAAGCACTCGTAAGCCTGGGCTCTTTTATCAGCGAATGATTAGGGATGCAGTGATTTAACTACTCTGCAATATCCTGCAGTTGAATGCGATATTGACGCTTTCCAGACTCAAGAACGTAGGTGTCATACAACTTGCGTGCAATCACGTTATCTTCATCGGTGTTCCAGTAAAGACGTGAACATTTCATTTCAAGCGCATAAGCCTTGACGTAATCAATCAGAGCTCGACCTGCGCCTTGGCCACGAACTGTTGGATCCACAAAGAGATCTTCGAGATAGCAATGTCCATTGGGGGACCAGGTTGAATTCTGTAAGTTATATGTTGTGAAGCCGATGACATGGCCATCAGATTCAGCAACTGCACACTTCATATTGAACTCAGGATCCATAATGCGATTCCAGGTGCGCTCAGTCTGTTCAGGAGCTACTTCTGTTTTATAGAAATCTAAATATCCCTGCCAGAGCACCAACCAGCGCTCTTTATCGCTTGCTGTTATGGGGCGGATCGTGAGAGACATTAGAGTGCGAAAGAAGGGTACTTATCGGAGACGAGGAGGAAGGCATAACCATTGACGCGATTCCAATATCGCAGCGTTGAGAGAACGAATTTTCCTGCCCACTTTGGATAGTTGCCTGTAGTCCAAGTCATAATCCAGGCAATAAAGGTCATGCCGAGAGCAATGATTGAATAAATCAATCCCACGATTATCAATGGGATTGCGAGGAACCACTTCACTAGTGGAAGCCAGCGGTTGAGAGTCTTTCCACCTTTGATATCAGGGAAAATCACCGCAATATCTTTGTTACGTTCGATTGATGGGTAATCATCTGTGAGCAAGAGTGCGTAGGCGACGACTCGGGTTTGAAGCTCGAGTAGAGCATGGTTGAAGGTCAGTAAGTAACTTGGGTAGACCTCACGCACAACGAGAGCAAGGAGCGCTGGGATAACGATAAATCCGGCAGCAAATCCCGAATTGCTATTGACCGCGAAGGTGCCAATAAAGACTGCAACAGGAAACACCAGGATTCCACGCCAGAATACGGTCGCCTTATTGCGCTTCTTATATGCAACTTCTACATCGGTTTTAATTTGTTTGCTCATAGTTCAATCCTAGCCGCTGGATATACCCTTACCTAATGAGTACACGTGAATATGCAGTAATAACTGGAGCAAGTAGCGGCATCGGAGCAGCCACTGCGCAGCTCCTTGCTGACAATGGTTATCACGTCATTGCCGCCGCAAGACGCCTTGATCGCTTAAATGAACTTGCCAAGAGCAATTCAGAGATTGAAGCCTTCGCTCTCGATGTCACTGACCAAGCAAGTGTTGATGCTCTCGCGAAACATTTATCAGGAAAGCCGGTTGCCGTATTAATCAACTGTGCTGGTGGAGCATTTGATTTTGATCCAGTTACTGAATCTGACCCAGAGATTTGGAAGAAGACCTTTGATATCAATGTAGTGGGCTCGGTTCGTATGGTGAAAGCTTTGACGCCCATGATGATCTCTCATGGACGCGGTCACATCGTGTTGATCTCATCTACTGCAGGCCATCGTGCTTATGAAAATGGCGGAAGTTATGTAGCCTCTAAATTTGCTGAAACTTCTCTTGCTGAAACTCTGCGTTTAGAGCTCAATGGCAAGCCAATTCGCGTTACAGAGATTGCACCTGGCATG
>CAZSWE010000023.1:0-12688 GCA_964610715.1 uncultured Candidatus Planktophila sp. | reverse complement strand
AACGTACCTGTTCAGTCGTCGCAGTGGTCGAAGTAAATGTGTAAGCCGAGCCACCCTTGAACTCAATACCCAATTGCAAACCCTGAATCGCAAGCGTCGCAATTGAGACAATGATGAGAATTGCTGAGACTAAATACCAGCGCTTGGCCTTGCCAACAATGTCGAAGGACGTTTCACCAGAATAGAGTCGCGACCCAATACCTTTAAATGATGACATGTTAAACCTCCACGCTTGAAATTGGACGGGTAAGACCAGAACTTTTAGCGGATAGCCCTGAGAATCGATGGCCCGAACTGAAAAAATTCGAGCGCGCTAAAATAGTCATCAGCGGTTTGGTGAAGATGAAGGTAATCAAGAGATCCACCAGCGTGGTCAAACCTAAAGTGAAGGCAAATCCACGGACGCCACCAACTGCGAAGAAATAGAGAAGCACCGCGGCGATGATCGTCACTGCATCGGCAACCAAAATGGTGTGACGCGCTTTAAGCCACCCACTTTCGACTGCTGAGCGAAGAGTTCGTCCCTCTCGGATCTCATCTCTAATACGCTCAAAGTAGACAACGAAGGAGTCAGCTGTAATTCCTACAGCCACGATAATTCCGGCAATTCCTGCGAGAGTGACGGTGAAGCCAATTGCCTCACCGAGAACAAGAATGAGGAGGTAAATAAGAGCTGCTGCGATAGCAAGAGAACCAGCAACAACTATTCCAAGACCTCGGTAGTAGAGGAAGCAATAGAGAATGACGAGCCCTAAGCCGAGAGCTCCAGCTAATAGCCCCGCCGCCAGTTGTTCCTCACCTAAAGTTGGTGAGACTTGCTGAACTTCACCGCGATCAAATGCAAGAGGCAACGAGCCATACTTCAATACATTTGCAAGATCTTGAGCTTCAACCTGTGAGAAGGAGCCAGTGATCTGCGCTTCACCAGATGGAATCGCTTCACGGATCGATGGCGCAGATACAACGAGTCCATCAAGAACAATCGCTACCTGATTCTGTGGCGATGGCAGAGATGTCACTCGAGCAGTTTGGGCTCCAAATGCTCTTGTGCCATCGCCATCAAATGTGAGAGAGACAAACCAAGCGCTTGCACCTTGCTGGTCAATTCCAGCAGTTGCCTTAGAAACTTGCTGACCTAAAACTTCAGCCGGTCCCAAAATATATTTTGCCGAACCAGTGCGCGCACAAGCAACGATTGTGTCGCTAGGTGAATCTGCCCCAGTGCCCTGAAGGTTTGCCGGATTGGTGCAATCGAGTGCTGCAAAACGAGCGTTGATATCAGCAGAGACTCCACCAGCTGGGGTTGCTTCTCCTCCACCGATTCCTGCAAGAGCAGAAGACTCAGCAAGAACCTGACGGAAACGAAGCTCAGCGGTTTGACCCACCAAATCAACGACGCGTCGTCCTGACTCGCCGGGAACGGAGATAACAATCTGTCGGTTTGTGCCGCTTCCTTGTGCAGTCACTTCAGATTCTGCGACACCTAGGGAGTTCACGCGCTGACGAATAATTTCAACCGCTTGGTCGATGGATTCGGAAGTAACCTTTCCAGTTTCATCGGATGCGCGAGGTTGAAGCGTGACGCTGGTGCCTCCGCGCAGATCTAGGCCAAGTCGAACAGAGTCTGCTCCTTGAATAAGCGCTGTTCCGAGAAGTCCCACAAGAATTACCGCCAACAATGTCAGCGCTCGTAGTGGTCTGCCGGAAGTCTTCGCAGGAGTCTTCACAGGTGTTTGAGGTGTGGACATAAGGCGAGAGTCTAGGCGTTACGTAGTGGGTGTGTCGAAAAGAGTGGCCAGCCCAGGAGGTGGTGTGCGTCCCACATGAGAGAAACCAGCGGCTGTGGCTACTCTCCCCCGCGGAGTGCGAGCCATAAATCCATTTCTGACTAAGAAAGGTTCGGCAACTGATTCAACGGTCTCAACCTCTTCACCCACTGCGATAGCCAAGGTCGATAGTCCCACTGGACCACCATTAAAGCGTTCGATCAAAGCAAGAAGAACGGAGCGATCGAGGCGATCCAACCCCTGTTCATCAACTTCATACATTTCAAGAGCAGCTTTGGCATCGTTATGGCTGAGCGAATTCGAACCATTGACCTGCGCATAATCGCGCACACGTCGCAAGAGTCGGTTGGCGATGCGAGGAGTTCCGCGAGAGCGACTTGCAATCTCTGCAATCGCTTTCTTATCAATAGTGAGGCCTAACAAAACTGCGCTACGCGAGAGAACTTCTTCTAGCTCGCTCTCCTCGTAAAAATCTAAATGCGCTGTAAAGCCAAAACGATCTCGCAGCGGTGAAGGCAACAACCCTGCACGAGTGGTCGCCCCGACGAGTGTAAAGCGAGGAAGCTGCAGTGGGATTGCCGTGGCACCTGGACCTTTGCCAACAACTACATCAACTCGAAAATCTTCCATCGCTAAATAGAGAAGTTCTTCTGCAGGTCTTGGCAGGCGATGGATTTCATCGAGAAAAAAGATTTCGCCTTCAACGAGTGAAGATAAAATTGCTGCAAGATCGCCAGCATGAGTGATTGCTGGCCCACTAGTGATCCGAATCGGCGCGTTCATCTCTGATGCAAGAATCATCGCAAGCGTTGTCTTTCCAAGCCCTGGTGGTCCTGATAGCAAGATGTGGTCAGCAGCTGAATTACGTTTACGAGCGGCGCTCAGGAGAACATCTATCTGCTGGCGTACGCGATGTTGCCCAATAAAATCATCGAGAGTCTTTGGTCGCAACGCATGCTCTGCCGACAACTCATCGGGCTGTTCGCTCGGATCCACCATGCGGTCTGTACTCACCTAGCCACGCCTTCCGCTTTGCAGCGCCTTTTTAAGGAGTTCTGACAGTTCAATCTCAGTCGGTTCGACTCCATTTTCAGCGTACTCAGCGATAACAGAGTTGATTGCGGCATCCGAATCTTTGGCAGTGAAACCAAGAGAGACAAGAGCTGAAGTTAACTGTTCGCGCCATACCGGTTGATGGTGCGCGCTCTTATGCGAAGTACCAAAGTCAGAGATCTTGCCCTTAAGTTCCAGAATGAGTCGTTGCGCACCCTTTCGACCGATACCCGGAACTTTCTCGATAGCAGAGATATCTTCCTGTGCAATTGCTGCGGCTAACGTTTGGGGTGAATGGCTACCCATAATCGCAAGTGCAACCTTTGGGCCGATTCCCGTGACGGTCTGTACCAATTCAAAGGTAGACCGGCTCTCTTCATCAAGAAAGCCAAAGAGGGTAAGAGAATCTTCACGAACGATAAGAGTGGTGAAGAGTTGAACCGGAACTCCAATATTGAGTTGAGATCCAGTTTGGGTTGTAACTGATACAGCCAGACCAACTCCCCCGACTTCGACAATTACCTTGTCGCTGCCGATAGAGCGGACCACACCGTTGATGAGTGAAATCATCTCTTCACCAACTTTGAAATGCGCACCTTCTCTGCTTTAAGAGCCTCTTCAATTTTTGCATTGCCACCACCACGCCACAGGTGACAGATAGCAAGTGCGAGTGCGTCGGTACTATCAACTGGCTTTGGAATCACTTCAAGGTTCAGTAATCGCTTCACCATCTCAGCGACTTGCGCCTTATTAGCGCGACCAGAGCCGGTGACCGCGGCCTTTACTTCAGATGGCGTATGCATCATGACTGGAATATTTCGACGAGCAGCAACTAAGAGTGCGATTCCTGCAGCTTGCGCAGTTCCCATAACAGTTCTGACATTGTGTTGCGAAAAGACTCGTTCGATAGCAATTACATCGGGCTGGTGAGCTGAGATCCACTCTTCTAGTTCGACCTCTAGTTGCAGTAAGCGACGCTCTAAGGGCAGGTCACTTGAGGTGAGAATTACTCCGACGCCGATGAGCGTGATTGCCTTGCCGACGCTTCCTTCAATCACGCCAATTCCGCATCGCGTGAGCCCTGGGTCTACCCCAAGAACGCGCTTATGTGGATGGCTCATAATTTCCAAGCCTAGGACTAACGAGCCGTTCGGTTAGGAAAGGCTCGCCATAACTTCATCAGAGACATCAAAATTGGAGTAGACATTCTGTACATCGTCTAGCTCTTCAATGGCATCGATTAGTTCAAAGACCTTCTGTGCACCTTCGGCATCGAGTGGAATCTGCATCGATGGCAAGAAGGAAGAGTCCGCGGATTCGTAATCAATTCCTGCGGTCTGTAGAGCAGTTCTTGCCGCCACAAGATCGCTGGCTTCACAGACAACTTCAAAAGATTCACCGAGATCATTTACTTCTTCAACGCCAGCATCTAACGCCGCTTCTAGAATTGAATCTTCTGTGGTTCCTGCCGCTTTGTTTACGATGATTACGCCCTTGCGGTTAAAGAGGTACGAAACTGAACCAGGATCGGCCATAGAGCCACCATTACGAGTGACAGCAACGCGTACTTCAGATGCTGCACGATTACGGTTATCAGATAGACACTCAATCATGATTGCTACGCCGTTAGGTCCGTAGCCTTCATACATAATCGTCTGCCAATCAGCGCCACCAGATTCAAGTCCGGCGCCTCGCTTGACCGCTCTCTCAATATTGTCAGCCGGCATCGAGTTCTTCTTAGCCTTAGCGATGGCGTCGAAGAGGGTCGGATTTCCTGAGACATCAGGTCCACCATTACGCGCTGCCACTTCAATTGCCTTGATTAGCTTTGCAAAGTTTTTGGCGCGACGGCTATCAATCACAGCCTTCTTATGCTTTGTCGTTGCCCATTTGGAATGGCCTGACATCAATCCACCTCGTTCATTAACTAGCGCCTTACGCGAACTTTATCTGCCTTTGCAGATCTCATCAAAAAAGTATGTATGAACTGCCATGTCAGCAGTCAATTCGGGGTGGAAACTAGTCGCCAGCAGATTGCCTTGGCGTACTGCCACCGCATGTCCTGCCGCCTCTGATAACACCTGTACCTCTCTGCCAACTTCTTCAACCCAAGGGGCGCGAATGAATACGGCGTGTAGAAACTGACCATTGAACTTTAGATCAGATTCAAAGGAGTCAACTTGGCGCCCAAAGGCGTTTCGTCGTACCGTCATATCTATTCCACCAAAAGTCTTCTGGCCATCTTTGCCATCAATAATACGATCTGCCAGCAGAATCATTCCAGCGCAAGATCCGTATACAGGGAGTCCGTCTGCGATTCTGGACTTTATCGGTTCGTAAAGATCGAAGAGTTGAGCCAGATGAATGATTGTGGTTGATTCACCGCCCGGGAGAATTAAGGCATCTATCTTCGCTAAATCTTCAGCAGTGCGAACTTCTAGCGCGCTATGCCCACAGGAAATCGTTGTCGCGATATGTTCGCGGAAATCACCTTGTAGAGCTAGTACACCAACAATCATTCGACGAAGTTTTACCAGCCACGTTCAGCAAGGCGATGTGGGACTGGGATATCAGCAACGTTTATTCCCACCATTGCTTCGCCTAGACCACGTGATGCATCGGCCAATACTTTGGCATCCTGATAAAAAGTAGTTGCCTTCACACACGCTGCTGCGCGCTCGGCTGGATTTCCTGATTTAAAGATTCCAGAACCGATAAAGACCCCATCAGCGCCCATCTGCATCATCAAAGCTGCATCTGCTGGAGTTGCGATTCCACCTGCGGTAAAGAGAACAACCGGAAGCTTGCCTGTTTCAGCCACTTCCTTCACAAGAGCGTAAGGAGCCTGAAGTTCTTTTGCCGCAACATAGAGTTCATCTTCGCGCATTGAAGTTAAGCGACGAATCTCTCCACCGATAGTGCGCATATGTGTCATCGCATTCGAAACATCGCCGGTGCCGGCTTCACCCTTAGAACGAATCATCGCAGCACCCTCGTTGATGCGACGTAGTGCTTCACCAAGATTTGTAGCACCGCAGACAAATGGAATCTTGAAGTTCCACTTATCAATGTGGTTGGTGTAGTCAGCAGGAGTAAGGACTTCGGATTCGTCGATGTAATCAACTCCGAGACTTTCAATGATCTGCGCCTCCACGAAGTGACCGATGCGAACCTTTGCCATCACTGGAATCGAGACAGCAGCTTGAATCTTTTGAATCATGTCCGGGTCTGACATACGTGCAACGCCACCTTGCGCGCGAATATCTGCAGGAACGCGTTCTAGAGCCATCACTGCACATGCGCCAGCGTCTTCGGCAATCTTGGCTTGCTCAACGTTAACGACATCCATGATGACGCCGCCCTTGAGCATCTCAGCCATCCCGCGCTTCACGCGCGCTGTGCCTGTTGCTTCGCTTCCAGTGTTCTGTGACATCTAATGAACTCCTTACAAAGACGTGAAATGGTCTATTCCACGTAGAGGTCGAGTCTACTTTGTCCCTGTCCTTGATGCATCCGCAGGAATTGGGGTGAAACTAGGCGCCTTATCGGTCAAGGCAATCCATATCGCACCGTGAGCGAATGGAATTTCATCCCCTGAATTGGTGGTCCAGCGAGTTCCGGCCGACTCAGTTGGGCGGCTCCAATTACCTTCAATGTACTTACCGTCTCTCAAGATAAACCCTTTGCCTGTGCCAACAGTTGCTGAGAATGGAGTCACTCCCCCAACTTTATCTTTGTATATCGAATCCGTGATTGAGACAAGTTGAATTACAAAGGTATCTGCCGTCAGACGAGCTCCTGTCGATGAAAGATTGGGAACGCCGCCATGTGAAAGTTCCCAGACTTCCTTTTCAGTTGACCAGAAAACTTCATAGCTATTTGCAGGCCATGAAACCTTTGCCGAGCTAATCGCAGTTCCTAGTTTGGTCTCATCTGAAAAGTTCCAGCCCGCACTCTTCGATTGCGCAAATTCAAAACCTTTCTCTTGCGCATACTCCATAAATAGATCAGCGCGTAGCACCATCGCATAGGGCTGGATCCGCTGTGGATCTGTTGTATAAATCGTTGAAGACATCCTCTGTGCGCCCAAATCAAAGAGATTGGCTGCTGCAATTTCCGGCCGTAACTTCTGTTGAGCACCACTGTAGGCAAAGCCAACTTTGCCAAACTGTGAAAGCAGTTCCAGATCTGAAATTCTGGCTGATCTCACGGGGCCTATCTCTTTTGGAATCTGGGATGCGAAGAGAGCGGCTAAACGGGTGAGCCCACCCTCGACTTGTTCTATATAAACGATATCGGCGAACTCAATTCCAATCTGAGGATGGGCCATCTTTGTATCATCAATCTTGACGGCCAAAATTGGACCATCAGTTCCGACTCTTCCGCTTAAGGAGTTGCGCACTTCCTCTTTGAAAACGGAGCTCAACATGCTCTCTGAATTAGGTGTAAGAAAAGCTGCTGCGACGATTGCTACAGATGCCGCTGCGACGACCAGGGCCAAAGATTTCCTAAATAACATCGTCTTCAAATTCATAGACGACTGGTTCAGGAGCATTACCTGCTAATCGAAAGAGACGGATAATTGGCTTAGCGCGCACCATAGTCGTACGGTTGACAGCATCAACGTGAATCGCAATGGCCATCTTTATCTTTGCATTAAGTTCTTGAAGTTCCTGAACCAACGCCTTTTCGTTCGCACCAGAAATTTCATCTGCGCCTACCAAGAGAATTCCTAGCGCCCCACTCAAACCTGACTCAGCCTGAGAACGATCCTTGATGCTCGCTTCACGCGCTTGGTGAGCTGCAAAGGTTAGGAGAAGGGATGCTGCCGGATCTGAGATTTCAGAGCGAGCAATCTCGATAGCAATAGCAGCACGACGTTGCAGCAGACTATCCAAATTTGCCCAGCTATTTTCAACGCGGTGATGCAATCGATCAAGTCGCGTTGCCGAATACGACAGGTACCAGGCGAAGAAGGCGACAATGAGAATAAGGATGAGGAATGAACTCATATGAATCTATTCCCTTCCCAGAAACTTGTTCCAAGAGCGATTCTCAGATGCAAGTGTCACTTTACGTCCACCAGCCATCGCCATCTCGTAGACATCGAAGATTTTTTCGGCAACTACATCCCAATCAAAACTCTGCGCGTATTCCTTGCCCAGTCTTGCTTTCTTGAGGCGTTCATCTGGGTGAGAGAGCAGGTCGACAATCTTCGCAGACAAATCCTTACTGTCCTCTGACGTAAAAGTTGTTCCATATCTGCCATGACCAAGAAGTGAATCAAATGCAGGAATGTCACTTGCGATAACGCTTGCCCCACTCGCCAGCGCTTCAGCAAGAATTATTCCGAAAGATTCTCCCCCCGTATTAGGAGCGATATAGAGCCCGACCGAAGTGAGGAAATTTGCTTTCTCTTTCTCACTAATACGACCTAAGAAATGAATGCGGTCTCGCAGGTTTGGTTCAATGACCTCCAGGGTCTCATCTGGGTTACCCGGGCCAGCTACAAAGACTTGGACGTCAGGGAATGCGCTTACGACGCGAGGTAGCGCATCAAGGAGAATCGAAAGACCTTTACGAGGTTCTTGAAAGCGACCGATAAATCCGAGGGTATTGCCAGACCAACGGGGTTCCAGTACGCCATCACGATATCGATCAGCGTAAATTCCATTCGGAACAACGATCGCATCTGTCTCGAGGTGTTCTTTCAGTGTTTCGCGGGCCGCCTCACTTACCGCAATACGTGCAGTGAGCTTCTCAATGACTGGTTCCAAGAAAGGTACAACGGCAAAAGAAACTTTCTGCCTTTTTGCTGCAGCATGAAAAGTGCCGACCATCGGACCTTCTGCAGCCCAGCAAGCCAGAAGTGAAATAGAAGGTATTGCTGGCTCATGGAGATGAAGCACGTCGAAGTTACCTTGTGAAATCCACTGTCGCACACGCGCAAATGCAATAGGCCCAAAGAGGACTCGCGCTACAGCTCCGTTATATGGAATTGCGATAGGTCGACCGGCGCTGACAACGTACTCCGGCAAGTTTTCGTCAGAGAGCGTAGGAGCAAGCACCGAAACGTTATGCCCTGCTGAAATGAGGTACTGCGCTAAATCCCCGACGTGGCTCTGCACTCCCCCAGGTGTATCCCAACCATATGGGCAGACAATTCCAATTCTCTTCTTTGAAATCGGCATCATGATGCATCTCTTTCAGCAAAATCTCCATCAACCCAAATTCGCTGCAACATATGCCAATCCTCGGGATGTTCAGAAATTCCTTCTGCAAAGAGATCTGCGCAACTCTGAACTGTTTTTGCAATTCTTTCATCTTCGCTTCCAACAGTTGGAAGGGGCACATCATGGAAATCAATATGTATTCCATGTGGGGTGTAAGAAACATGAGCGACTATGAGTGGAATACCCGTTTTTATCGCAAGGAGAGCAGGCCCAGCCGGCATTCGAGCTGGTGCGCCGAAGAAGGTGACATCGATCCCTCCTCGAGATAAATCCCTATCGGCAACGAGAGCTATGAGTCTCTTCTCGCGCGCCCGCTTCATGAGAGTTGCAAATGAACGGTTATCAAGAGCTAGGACTTCAAATCCCATTCGTGTTCTATGTTCAAGAAATCTTTGAAAGAGCGCCTCTGGTTTTAGGCGTTCGGCAACAGTCACAAGAGGTATGCCCAGCGCACAGAAATAAGCTCCTGCTAAATCCCAGTTACCAGAGTGTGGCAAAGCAACAACCACCCCGTCACCACTTTCAATGCGACCAATAAGCAAGTTGCCATTTGAGACCGTGACGGAGTTAAGAATGCGTTCCTTGCTCCAACTCTGAATTCTGAATGTGTCGCACCAGTAACGCATATAGGAACGCATCGCGGTCTGCGTGAGACTATGTAGCTCTGTTGGGTTCAACTTTGGTTGCGTGCGACCTAAGTTGCTACGTAAGCGCTTTACGCTCTTTCCGTTACGTCGGTGCACGAAATCTGCAATCAGATCAAAGAGCTTGTAAGCGCTCTTTTCTGGAAGCGTTCTCACTATCCACCATCCTGTGAAATAGGTGGCAGCAGTCATTCGATCCATCATCGCGCTGTAAGTCCTCGTCGTACAACCGCCATTCGTTGAAAAACCGTGATCACTCCCAGAATTGCTAGGAGCCAGAGCCCAATTGCAAGAATGTAAGGAACTCCGAGCCCATGGAATCCCACTGCTGTAAGGATGATGATGAGCCTCTCGGTACGTTCAGCGATTCCGACAGAACATTCGATTCCGAAGCTCTCAGCCTTCGCTCTTATGTACGGTGTAAGAAAACCTGTTACGAGCGTCGCTAAGCCAAGATATGAAAGAGGATCATCGGCGGCAATCAAGGGGACGATAACTGCAATTGTGATTGCTGAATCTGTCACCCGATCGATTGTGGAATCTAAGAAACCGCCCCAAAGACTTGCGCCCTTCTGCGAAATTCGCGCCATTGCTCCGTCAAAGAGATCACTGAGCGCGAAGATAACAATGAAGATTGTTCCCCAGAAAAACTCTTCTCTTGGGTAGAACCAGGCGGCAGAGCCAATAACTCCAATAGCTCCGAGAAGGGTGATGGCATTTGGCGTCACGCCTATAGATACAGCAACTCGAGCCACTGGATTGATTAATCGAGTGACTGCTGGTTTCAGTGAGCTACTAATCATCGGCACCATCGTAGGCTTACCCGCGTGCCAAGCCCCAATTCTGAGCCTGTGAATTCCCCGTCAAAGCGAATACACGTTTACGGGCATGTCAGCGCATCCCCTGCGGCTATCGCCTCGGCTTTTCATGGCAGCGTTTGCGCCACCGCCGAGGCAGATTCTGATCTTGCAATCTTTGCCATCAACCCTGGTGCAGGTATTGATGCGCAGACGATTTCGCTCTGGCAAGAGCTAGATGATTTCCAGATTCCTCGCTTGGTCTTAGTGAACGGACTCGAAGGTCAAGAGCTGGATTTCGATGATGCTGCGATGTTGGCAAGCCGTGTCTTTGATCAAGTAATTACTCCGTATTTAGTTCTGCATGGTGACGACGGCGAACCAACAGCGCTCATTCGTTTGCAAGATCTGGAAATTATTGATTATTCGACCAGTCCGCCAATTACAAGACATTGCGATCCTGAACACGAAGAGCTTGTTCGTGAATTTCGTGAAGAGTACTTTGAACAAACTTCAGAGATGGATGAGGGTGCCTTTGCTGCTGGAATCATCTTCCCTGCAATTCCTATCAACCTCAATAAGGGAATCGGCGTGGATGTTGTGAAGCGCTATATAAACCTGTTACCAAGCAGCAGCTAACTCATCCCGCGTCATAGTAAGAAGTTGCGGCATTACCTTTGTCTTGCCAATAATCGGCATAAAGTTTGCATCCCCTGACCAACGAGGGACGATATGTTGGTGAATATGTTCTGCAACTCCAGCGCCTGAGATTGCTCCCTGATTCATGCCGAGGTTAAATCCATCAGCTTTCGAAACCTTTCGAATTACGCGCATTGCATGCGATGTCATATCCGTGATCTCGTGACGCTCTTCATCAGATAAATCGGTGAGATCTGCAACATGGCGAAAAGCGCAGATAAGTAAATGGCCAGGGTTGTATGGGTAGAGATTCATCACCGCATACGCGTGGGTTCCGCGCGCAACGATGAGCCCTTCTTCATCACTGAGCGTTGGTATGCGACAGAACGGGCAAGCGACATCATTGCCTTCAAGTGGACGATTCTCTCCGCGTAAATAATCTAAGCGGTGAGGCGCCCAAAGTCGTTGCCAACCATCGGGCATTCCTGCCCCAGAAATTTCACTCATCTTTAGACCTGCTCGCGCGCAGCAATCGTTGCTTTGATTTCAGCGATGGCTTCAGCGACTGGAATGCCATTCTTCTGTTCGCCATTGCGATACCTAAATGAGACCGCGCCAGCCTTCATATCTTCTTCTCCGGCAATGACCATGTAAGGAATTTTCTGCATCTGCGCATTGCGCACCTTCTTCTGCATTCGATCATCTGAGTCATCGAGCTCAGCACGAATACCCGAAGCCTTCATCTCCTTGATAACGCCAGAGAGATAATCAGCAAAGGTGTCGGCAACAGGGATTCCAACTACTTGCACTGGGGCAAGCCATGGAGGGAAGGCTCCTGAATAGTGTTCAGTAAGTACTCCAAAGAATCGTTCGATGGATCCGAAGAGTGCACGGTGAATCATCACAGGTCTCTGACGGCTTCCATCAGCAGCGGCAAACTCAAGTTCGAAGCGCTGCGGCAATTGGAAATCAACCTGGATCGTAGACATCTGCCAGGTACGACCGATTGCATCTTTTGCTTGAACAGAAATCTTTGGACCATAGAAGGCGGCGCCGCCTTCATCAAGAACGAGCTCTAACTTCTGGGCAACTGCGGCTTTGCGTAGCGCTTCAGTTGCTTCTTCCCAATCATGGTCTTCGCCAACAGATTTCTCTGGATTGCGAGTAGAAAGTTCGAGGTAGAAATCCTGCAGCCCGTAATCACGTAAGAGATTTAACACGAAGGTAAGTAGTGAATCTAATTCACCAGGCATCTGTTCTTTGGTGCAGTAAATATGCGCATCATCTTGAGTAAATCCACGAGCACGAGTAATGCCGTGCAATACACCAGACTTTTCGTAGCGATACACGGTTCCGAATTCAAAGAGCCGCAGCGGTAGTTCGCGATAGGAACGTTGCCTAGACTGAAAAATAAGATTGTGGAAGGGGCAGTTCATGGGCTTCATGTAGTACTGCTGCCCAGCACGCTTTATGGTGCCGTCGGCATGCAGCTCTTCATCCATGATCATCGGTGGATACATGCCCTCTGAATACCA
>CAZSWE010000022.1:10281-13782 GCA_964610715.1 uncultured Candidatus Planktophila sp. | reverse complement strand
AACCAAATCAGAGCAACGCTCACGATGGCAAGGCCAATAAATGAGACGGTAGTAAGTGATTCATTTAAGAGAGTAATTCCAAGAATTGTTGCAGTCAGTGGTTCAGCAAGAGCTAAAGTTCCAGCAGAGCTTGGACTCATCTTACGTAGCCCATAAAGCTGGAAAATATTGGCAACGGCCATTCCTACAGAACCAAGATAGAGCACCACAAGCACTCCACGAATAGATCCGAGCCAACTTAAATCTTCTGAAATTAATAATGGGGTGAGGAAAAGTGAGCCAATTAGATATGCAGTTGCTGCTAATTCGGTCGGGTTTGCATGGTTGCGCATAGCAACCTTGGTAGCGTTGACATAGATTGCTACCGATAATCCGGCGCCAAATGCCATGAATACTCCAAGGGTGCTCTCCACTTTAATTTCACCCGAGAAGCGAAGAGCTAGACCGAAAATTGCCAGAGATGTTGCACCAAACCAGAGAGCTGAGAATCTCTCATGGAAGATAATCGCGCTCAATATTCCAGTAAAAATTGGAATACAGCCAACAGCTAAGAGCGTGCTGAGCGCTACTCCATTGCTTGTAGTGGCCGAGAAGAAGAAGGGTTGAAAGGCGGCTGCACCAACTGCCATAAAGAAGACAGATTTCTTCTTCGCATGCACGAAGAAGTTGGTGCGCTTGCCACCAAAGACTGGCATAAAGATCAGAAGCAGTACGGCGCCGATAGCTAGACGCCCGATACCGAGAGCGGACCCACCAGCGTTTTCAGGTGCGTATGCAATTGCAGTGCCAACAGTTCCAAAGAGGATTGCGCTCGTTAAGACTTTAATTGCGGGAGCGTGGCTACTCAACTTGACCCCCTGAAACGAACACAGTGGATTCTAAAGGGGAGAAGTGAGTTAAACCTAATTAAATAGCTGTGCGATTTTATAGTAGATAGGAATTCCCAAAATTAAGTTAAATGGGAATGTAATTCCTATGCTCGACATCAGCGCCAACGTTGGACTTGCGGTCGGTAGGGCGACAGCTACTGCAGCGGGGGCTGCAATATATGAAGCGCTGGCAGCCAAGATACCTAACATCGTTGCACCACCAACGCTCATGCCAATGAGTGATCCTGCAGTAACGCCAATTAATCCGCTTAAGAGCGGGAAGAAGATTCCAAAGGCAGCAAGGGGAGCTCCAACCTTTCTAATCTCTGAAAAGTTACTTCCCGCTAAATAACCAAGATGGAGCAGGAAGAGAACTAAGAAACCATTTAATAGTTCAACGAAGAATGGGCTAACTTTCATGTAACCCTCATTAGAAGTGATTAAACCGATGGTAAGTCCACCTGCCAAAAGCAGCACAGTTTTTCCAAGGAGTACTTCTTTAAGAGTGCTAGACCAACGTACCTTTGTGGTTAGCGAACGTGAAGCTAAGAAGATACCGACAATCAACCCAGGAATTTCTAGAAGAGTTAAAAGCGCCGGTGCGTATCCTTCAACAAAGACGTTATTGCTTTCGAGAAAGAGAAGCCCTGCCGAAAATGTGACGAGTGAAGTTGAACCGTAATGGGCTGCAATCGAGCCACGATCAACATCGTTGAGAACCTTAATGAGTTTGAGCGTTAAGAAGGCAAGGAGTGGAATCAAGATTCCACAGGCAATGGTTGTTAGCGCAGGTGTTGCTAGCTCAGAGAATGAAGACGTTTTGAGTGAGTGGCCGCCTTTGAGCCCAATTCCAAAGAGTAAGTAAGTAGATAGGAACGCATAGATCGCATCTGGCACTCGGACATCGCTCTTGATGCGAGCTGCCAGGAAGCCGAAGATAAAGGTTAGAACGCCAACGGATGTGAGGTTCGCTTGCGCGATAGACCATGAACTCATGAACGCTCCTTTACCAATATCACAGCGCAAAAGAGGGAATCGTTCAAAATCTTCACGGGGACAGCGTAATCTGTGCCCATGACTTCAACAGCAACGCTACATACAACTCTTGGCGATATCGTCATTGAACTTTTCCCAAACCACGCACCAAAGACCGTAGAAAATTTCGTTGGTCTTGCAACTGGTAGCAAAGAGTGGTCTGACCCACGTACGGGTAAGAAATCAAATGAAAAACTCTACGATGGAACGATTTTTCACCGCGTTATCAGCGGCTTCATGATTCAAGGTGGAGATCCACTTGGCAAAGGCATAGGCGGACCGGGATATCAATTCGCTGATGAGTTCCATGGCGAACTTCAATTTGATCGTCCATACATCTTGGCAATGGCGAATTCAGGTCCTGGAACAAATGGTTCACAGTTCTTCATTACCGTTGCCGCAACTGCTTGGCTCAATCGCAAGCACACTATTTTCGGCGAAGTAAAAGATGCAGCCTCACAAGCTGTCGTTGATAAGATTGCTACAACACCAACAGGTGCGCAAGATAAGCCTGTTACACCAGTTGTAATCAATAGCGTCACTATCGCCTAATTGCTGTAAGCGCATGAAGCAGCGTTCCACAGTACTTACGATCATCACAGTTATCTGTGGTTTTTATCTGTACGAACTCTTTGATTCAGGAATCATCGGAACGTTTGCTCTCATCAGCACTGAATACCTGCAGCAATCAAATCAGTGGTATCGCCTCGTCACTGTCGCACTCGTGCACGATAACTCGAACTCGATTCCGATTCACCTAGCTTTCAATATGTTGGCGCTTCACTCACTGGGCTCGCCTATTGAAAAGCTATTGGGTCGTGCGCGATTCCTGGTGATCTTCTTTGGATCGCTGATTTTTGCCTCTCTCTTTTCAGCGCTCAACTTGGGCTATAACGGTTATTCAATCGGTGTATCTGGCGCAGTCTTTGGTCTCTTTGGTGCGTGGATTGCAATCGGTCGCAAAATCGGCGGTGATATTCGCAGCACCTTGGTCATTATTGCTATCAACTTTGCACTGGGCTTCACCATTGGTGGAGTCGATTGGCGCGCACATTTAGGCGGCCTCATTGCAGGCGTTGTAATTACGAAGTTACTGCTGCTTAACGCTTCTAAGAAGAATCTGGGCGACGTCGAGAACTTCGACATCTGATTGACGCGCGACCATTCCGTCGCCAACCATCACGCGGCAGAATGGGCAAGCAACTGCAACTTCTTCTGCCCCAGTATCGATAGCTTCATCGACGCGGTTAAGGTTGATACGAGTACCAATCTTCTCTTCCATCCACATACGTCCACCACCGCCACCGCAGCAGAATGAACGTTCTTTATTACGTGGCATCTCTTCAACATCGCAACCACTTGCCTCTAGCAGTTCACGAGGTGGTGCATAGATCTGATTGTGGCGACCGAGATAACAAGGATCGTGATAGGTCAGCTTCTTATCTGACTTATGAGGACTTGGCTTTAAGCGGCCTTCTTTAATCAGAGTGTTAAGAAGTTGTGTGTGATGCAACATCTCAAGTTCAAAGCCGCTCTGTGCGTAGTCGCGTCCAATGGTTGTGAAGCAATGTGGGCAAGTAACAACAACTTTCTTCTT
>CAZSWE010000022.1:4810-10181 GCA_964610715.1 uncultured Candidatus Planktophila sp. | reverse complement strand
TCAACATCTTCTGGAAGTTCCCCGCTCACAACCTTGACTGGGAAGTCACACTCTGCGATCCAGCCTTCGCGGTCTTGCTTATTGGCACCCCAAGGATTTCCAGCTTTTTCTAGATTTCTAAATGTTCCACCAAGCTCTGCTGGAAATTCTGATTCAACCAATACTTGGAAGCGGCGCATATTGACGATGTGATCGACATGCTCGATATCGACTGGACACTCTTCGACGCAAGCACCACATGATGTACATGACCATAGAACATCAAGTTCGATAGGCGCATTTTCACCAACGAGGTTCTCTGTTTCAACAACCTTTGCCATTGCGTGATCGCGCATCGCCATGATCAGTAGCTTTGGTGAAAGTGGCTTATCTGTATGCCAGGCAGGACATTGTGATTGGCAGCGACCGCATTCGGTACAGCTGGTCATATCCAGCAGACCCTTCCAAGATATATCGCCACGTGTTCCGAGGCCAAAGACATCATCTTCTGCAGGGTCTTCGAAGTTAACGGGCTTTCCTTTAGAGAGCATTTCCGGAAGTGCGCCGAGCGCGGGTTGATCGATATTGCGCTTGTAATAGATATTGAAGAATGCCAAGAAGCGGTGCCAAGCAATTCCCATGGTGAGGTTTGCTGCGATGACGATAAACCAAGTCATTGATATAACAATTTTCAGAGTTGCAACGATAGCTATTGCGTTCTCAATAGCTGTCTGTGACCAGGAATCAAAGAAGGCAACTGCAGGCCAAGAGATTGCGTAGTGCCAGTTCCAAGATTCTTTACCAGCGAGTGCGCCTTCTAGCCCGCGAAGTGCGAAGACGCAGAAGACGATGGCGAGGATGGTTGCTTCAACGTAATACGCCTTACCCATCCCGGATCCGCTAAAGCGATTAAGCATACGAAAGCGAGTTACTTGGCGGATACCAATGAGAGCAACGATGCTGATTCCGGTAAGGGCGGCGATTACTTCAGAGAAGAGTTCGTAGACAACAAAGTGGCCAATGATGGGAAGTGCGAAGTCAGGTTTAATTACTTGACCGTATGCAGTCACTAAAGTTCCGAAGAGCGCACCGAAGCCAATCATGACAAACCAGTGAGCGATTCCAGTTCCGGTGAAGTTGAGCATCTTGGTGTGGCCCAAAACTTCTTTGAGCATATTTTTCATTCGCGCGGATTTATCACCGCTACGGGTTGGATCTGGCTGCTGCTTCTTATATAAAGAGATGAGATGGCGAACGCGAACTGCAAGGAAAACGACAGCGATAGCCGTGATGAGATAAGAGATGCTTGCTAGCGCTAAGTTCATAAGCGCTAGGGTAGAACTATCGCCACTTAGTTGCTAGTGAGAAACCAACTGCGATGAAGCTAAATCCGATAATCATGTTCCATGCACCAATTCCTGGAATTGGATATGAAGTCTGGCTGATGTAGAAAATTACGATCCAGAACAAGCCGATAAGGAAATTGGCAACCATTACAGGAGCAAGCCATGAAGGGCTCTCGAGGAGCGGTGACTCTTCCTCCATGTGGTGCTGTTCTTCGTGAGCGTGCTGCTCTTGAACCTTCTTACGCAATTTCGACTTTGGCATGGGGCCTAGGTTACAGCACAATTACGGCATGGCTCGAATCCTCGTCATCGATAACTATGACTCCTTCGTCTTCAACTTGGTGCAATACCTTGCGCAGTTGGGCTCTGAGTGCACGGTTGTTCGCAATGATGAAGTTGAGGCGAGCGAGGCGGCAAAGTACGACGGAGTCCTGATCTCACCGGGGCCAGGAACGCCCGATAAGGCTGGCGTCAGTATTGCGATGATTAAGTTCTGCGCCGAAAATTCAATTCCTCTCTTTGGAGTTTGTTTAGGGCATCAAGCAATAGGTGAAGCTTTTGGCGCAACAGTTTCTCGCGCACCAGAGTTATTACACGGAAAGACATCGCAAGTCATTCACAACGCACATGGCGTACTTACAAACCTTCCATCACCATTTACTGCAACTCGCTATCACTCATTGGCCGTTGAACGCGAAACTGTTCCTGATGTTCTTGAAATTACCGGGGCAACTGAATCAGGTGTTGTGATGTCGATGCGCCATAAAACTCTGCCAATCGAGGGCGTGCAATTTCATCCAGAGTCAGTGCTAACTGAGCACGGACATCAGATGTTAGCTAATTGGTTAGTGACTTGTGGCGATGCAGATGCGCCACGTCGCGCGGTTGGACTTTCTCCAGTTGTGGGTAGCGCAAAGTAGTTTTAAGGCTTGCGATTGATAGTAATAGTTACTGAGTTACCGATTGTCTGCGCCATTCCTGAATCTGGCGCCTGTCTAATTACAACACCTTCTGGTTGCGCTGCGTCATAGTCATAGAACTCTTTAATTAAGAAGCCTGCCTGAATCAAAATTGTCTTCGCTTGAATTGCTTCAATACCAATCAGATTTGGCACGGTAACTTCACCGCTAGCAATTGTCAGAATTACTGAACTACCAGCTTCGGTAACAGATCCAACTGGTGGTAGTACTTCTAGAACCGTTCCTTGTGGTTGATCTGATGGCATCGCCACAGTCTGAGAAACCAATAAGCCAACTGCAGTAAGGGCGGAGCGAGCATCAATTAGCGACATACCAATCAAGTCATCGGGAACGATCGCATCCCCTGGTCCATCTGAAACAGTAAGGGTTACAGTCGAACCCGAACTTAAACGAGTCGTTGCCAGTGGGTTTTGGCTAGCCACGCGATCGCGTGGAATAACGCCATCGTGAGCTCGCTTAATGATGATTGTGTAATCAGAGAGCAGCGCTCGCGACATCTCTTCACTTAAGCCGACAACGTTGGGCAACATAGGAGCGGAGTTATTTGGATTTCCGCTCATTGCGAGCCCTGTAATTGCAATAGCGATCGCCGCAAAGAATGAACCGCCCCACGCAATTGCAGCGCGACGAGACATCAAAGGCTTCTTTGGAAGTTGCGTCGTAATCTCTTGACCTGCGCGAACTTTGGCTATGTCATCGAGCATCTCTTGTGCGCTCTGATAACGATCTTCAGGTTTCTTAGCTAGTGCAACCGCGAGAATGATCTCAATACCTTCCGGCAAAGTCTTATCAATCGACCGGGCGAGTGGTGCAGTACTTGATGCATGTTGGAGTGCAATAGATACAGGGGTTTCACCAGTAAATGGTGGAGTGCCGGTGAGTAATTCAAATAGCAAGCAACCAGTTGAATAAATATCGCTACGTGAATCAGCAGGTTCGCCGACTGCTTGTTCAGGTGAAAGATATTGCGCAGTTCCAACAATGTTCCAGGTACTAGTGAGTGTTGCCCCTAGATCATCCATAGCGCGGGCGATTCCAAAATCCATCACCTTGACGTCACCGCTATTGGTAATCATGACATTTGCTGGCTTGATATCGCGGTGCACGATCTGTTGGCGATGAGAAAATTCAAGCCCAGCAAGAATTCCCTCTGCAATTTCTAAAGCACGCGCTAAAGGTAACTTTTCGCCTTGATGGATTAGTTCGCGCAATGTGTGGCCAGAAACCAACTCCATCACTATGTAAGGGGCAGGCTCTTCTCCAGAGTCATAGACAGCAACAATTGCTGGGTGGTTAAGGCCGGCTGCAGCCTTTGCCTCTTTGCGAAAGCGCGCAACGAAGTTTGGATCTTTAGCTAAATCACTACGCAGAATTTTGACCGCTACTTCGCGTGAAAGTCTCTGATCTTGGGCGATATAGACATCGGCCATTCCACCAGTGCCGATCATCTGACCCAATTGGTAGCGCCCGCCGAGCAATGAATTCATCATCCGGCTGCTCCAATCGTTTCAAAGGTATCTGGTTGGTTCTCTTCGACTATATCGGCAATTACGAGAGTGACGTTATCCGGTGCACCATTTATATAAGTGGCATCAACGAGAGCAGCAACAGCGGCATCTCGTTCCTTTCCTTTAAGGAGCGATTTGATCTCTTTCTCAGTTAATACTGAAGAGAGCCCATCGCTACAGACCAAGAAACGATCTCCCAGCTTTACATCGATTACTGGAAGCGGAACTTCGATATTTCCTTCACCCATCAGCACTTGAGTAAGAACAGATCTCTGCGGGTGAGTTGCGATATCTGACTCTGAAATTGCACCTTGGTTGAGTAGCTCTTGGATCACGGTGTGGTCAACGCTCAATTGCTCAAAAGAGCTACCACGTAAGCGATATGCGCGAGAATCTCCAATATGTAAGAGCGCGACTGAAGCACCACGCAGAAGTAAAGAGGTCAGAGTCGTTCCCATCCCTGACAGAGCCGGATTATCTTCAACTGCGTTCTTGAGAGATAGATCTGCCTCTTGAATCGCCTGCAAGTAAAGATCGTCAGCTGATTCTTCATCAATATCTGGATGTGTAAAGACTTGGGCAGATTGCACAAGAGTTTTAATGGCAAGTGATGATGCAACTTCACCGGCGGCATGTCCACCCATTCCATCGGCCACGGCAATTAAATTCTTTGCAGCAAGAGCGCTATCTTCATTGCCACTTCGCACCAGGCCAACAGCTGAACGCGCAGATGTTGCGAAGTAGAAGGCGGCCATGTGGGTAAGCCTAATCTCTTTGCTACTCTCGGTCGCATGCAGATCTATGCTCATCGCGGCGCCAGCGCCGATTTCCCAGAGCTGACTTTGGCTGCCTACGAAGGCGCGGTGGCGCAGGGCGCCGATGGCTTTGAATGTGATCTGCGATTAACTAAGGATGAAGTGCCGGTGCTCTGGCATAACGCATCAATGTTGGAGCGCGCTGGCAACCCTGGCCTGATTGCAGAGATGACCTTTGCCGAAGTTTCGCGGGCCTACCCACAGATTCTTACCTTGGCTGAATTTTTAGATTTTGCAGTGAGCAAAAAGAAAGGCGTGCTCCTAGAAACAAAGCACCCCGTCATTTCTGGAAATCGTATTGAAGAAGTAATTGCGCAAACCCTCGCGGCAACTTCTGGAATTACATCCATCAATGTTTCGGTCATGTCATTTAGTTGGTTTGCGATAGAAAAGATGAAGCGTGTAGATCCATCTATTCATACAACTTTTCTAATGCACAAACACACTAGCTGGCTACAAGCAAAGCTATCTTCAGCTGCTGCGATTGGACCCGGAATTAATGAGTTACGTGAAGAGCCCATCAGGGCCAAGCGCATCAAGGATTTAGGGCGCTCGCTCAATGTCTGGACCGTCAATGAAGATAGCGATATCAAACTTTGCGAGAAGGTCGGCGTCGATATTCTCATCACAAATAAGCCGGCACATGCACGAGAGGTACTCAGGTATCCTTAACCAGTGAGCAACCCGGAAAGCCATACATTCGCCTATTTGGGCCCTGTTGGCACATTTACAGAAGCGGCGCT
>CAZSWE010000022.1:0-4710 GCA_964610715.1 uncultured Candidatus Planktophila sp. | reverse complement strand
AGAGAGGTGCGCTCATGATTGATATCAAGTTTCTTCGCGAAAATCCTGATGTAGTCCGCGCTTCTCAAAAGGGACGCGGCGAGAACGTTGAAGTTGTTGATCAAATCATTGCCGCTGACGAACGCAAGCGCGCCGCTCTTACTGAATTTGAAACCCTGCGCCAAGAACAGAATGTTCTCTCTAAATCAGTGGGAGCCGCTAAAGGCGATGAAAAGACAGCGCTATTGGCTAACGCTAAAGAACTTGCTGACAAGGTAAAGGCGGCAGATACAAAGCGCGCTGAACTGGAAGAGGAAGCTAAGAAGTTGCTACTTCAGCTTTCAAACCTTTTAGATACCGAAGCTCCTATTGGTAGCGAAGAAGACTTTGTCACTCTCGAACATGTTGGCACGCCACGTGACTTTGCTCAAGATGGTTTCGAGCCACGCGATCACGTTGAGCTCGGCAAGCTGCTGGGCGCCATCGATACTGAACGCGGCGCGAAGGTGGCGGGATCACGCTCTTACTACTTAACAGGAGTCGGTGCGCTGCTTGAATTTGCACTCGTTAACTATGCGATTCAAAGCGCACTTAAGAATGGATTCTCACCAGTTATCCCACCTGTGCTGGTTAACCCAGCTGCAATGGAAGGAACTGGTTTTCTAGGGCAAGCCGCTGAGAACGTCTATCGCATTGAGAAAGATGATGTCTATTTAGTTGGCACATCTGAAGTCCCACTGGCAGCGATGCATATGGATGAGATTCTTCCTGCTGAAAAGCTTCCACTTCGCTATGCCGGTTATTCATCATGCTTCCGCCGTGAAGCTGGCACCTACGGAAAAGACACTCGCGGAATCATTCGCGTTCATCAATTTGATAAAGTCGAAATGTTCTCATTCTGCAAACCAGAAGAAGCTAAAGAAGAACACAAGCGCTTGTTGCAATGGGAAAAAGACTTCCTTACCGCTATGGAAATTCCATTCCGAGTCATTGATGTAGCTTCAGGAGATTTAGGATCATCTGCTGTTCGAAAGTTTGATATCGAAGCGTGGATTCCAACTCAGGGCGCCTATCGCGAAGTAACTAGTACCTCTAACTGCACCGAGTTCCAAGCTCGCCGCCTCAACATTAGATATAAAGATGCAGATGGCACTAAAGCAATTGCAACCCTTAATGGAACTCTCGTTGCAATTCCTCGCATGATTGTTGCAATTCTGGAGAACCACCAGAATGCAGATGGAACAGTAAATGTTCCAGCAGCCCTTCAACCATTCCTTGGAATGAAGAAATTCGAGCTGGTGTGAGCGAAAAATTAGCACGTCGCCCAAAACTCATCGCATCAGATCTCGATGGCACCATCGTTGCGCATTATGGATCGATTACACAGCGCACTATTGATGCATTTCGTAAGGCGCATTCCTTAGGCGTTGAAATCTATTTCGTTACCGGCCGCCCACCTCGCTGGATGCCTGAAATCAAAGAGGCATTTGGCATTGGAAATGCGATCTGTGGCAATGGTGCGATGTTGTATGACCTTCACAACGATAAAGTTCTTGAAGAGTGGCTCTTGCCAATAGATGCACAACTAGAAGCAGTGCGCAGATTGCGTGAAGCAATTCCGCCTATTTCATTTGCAGTTGAATCACATAATTACTTCCACCGCGAAAAGATTTATATCCCACGCTGGGATGTTGGTCTCGATAACATCGGTGTAGATCTCATCGAAGAAGTGGTGACATCACCCGCACTTAAATTGCTAGCGCGTTGTTCGCAGCAAGAGTTCTCTTCCGATGAGATGTTGGCAATTGCTAAGAAAGAACTTGAAGGCCTTGTCACCGTGACACACTCAAACCCAGCAGATTCGCTCCTTGAAATTTCTGCTATCGGAGTTTCAAAAGGTGCAACGCTTTCTAAGATGGCAGCGCGCCACGGATTAGGCGCCGATGAATGTGTTTCTTTTGGCGATAACCCAAATGACTTCTCAATGCTTGAATGGTGCGGGCGATCATTTGCAATGGCTGATGGACATCCAGATGGACCAAAGTATGCAAAAGGCGTAGCCGGTCCATGTGAAGAAGATGGCGTTGCAATAGTTATTGAGCAGTTGCTCGAACTTCCTGCTTAGTAAGCAGTAGTTTTTCTTGAATTTTTGCCATGAGCCCTTTTCGGGTAACCTCTCCCACGGAGGACTCGCATAGCGGCCGAGTGCACCGGTCTTGAAAACCGGCAAGGGAAACCTTCGTGGGTTCAAATCCCACGTCCTCCGCGCTAAGAAGCAAAACCCACCTCACGTTTAGCGAGGTGGGTTTTCTCTTCCCCCCAAATCTGTGGCTGACTTCATAAGCCGTATGCGGGTTACTGCCTAGCGACTTCAGGCGCGTAAGCGCACACTTCTCTCATTAGCAAAGTCCCGCTCGGGGATTTCTAGGGGAGTACATATGTCCGGAGTTTTTTCTCCAACGCGTGCGAAGATTAAAGAGCGCACGCTTCGCACAGATAAGTGGTGGCTAGAACCCGCAATTACTTTTGGAGTTCTCTTCTCTTTCGTTATCTATGCAACCTTCAGAGCCTTTGAAGGTGCGAACTACTACGCGCAACATCTGATTTCTCCTTTCTATTCACCATGTTTATCTGAGGCATGCGTTCCCGAAGCAACGATGTTTGGTTGGACTCCAGTAAGTGCAGAAATTTTTAACTTCGCACTTTCACCAGCTCTGATTATTTTGATCTTCCCACTTGGTTTCCGCATGACTTGCTACTACTACCGCAAGGCTTACTACCGTTCATTCTGGATGTCACCACCTGCATGTGCAGTTGCTGAACCACATAAGACTTACACAGGCGAGACACGTGCGCCACTTATTTTGCAGAACTCACATCGCTGGTTCTTCTACTTCGGTTTAATCTTCAACGTAATTCTCACCTATGACGCAATCATCTCTTTCAAAAATCCTGAAGGAGAATGGGGCCACATGAGCGTTGGCTCTTTGGTTCTCGTTGTCAGCTCCACACTTCTCTGGTTCTACTCATTGTCATGTCACTCATGCCGCCACACAATCGGAGGCCGCCTCAAGCACTTCTCTAAGCACCCTGTGCGATACAAGATTTGGTCTTGGGTATCAGTTCTCAATCATTCACACCAGAAGTTCGCTTGGTACTCACTCCTAGCTGTGGCATTTGCCGATATCTACGTTCGCCAAGTTGCAACTGGCGCCTGGACCAACTTCTACTTCTTCTAAAGGATGCCGACAAAAATGACTCTCGAAAGACATAAATACGACGTCTTAGTAATTGGCGCAGGTGGTGCTGGACTACGCGCGGCTGTTGAAGCGCGCGAAGCTGGTTTAAGCGTTGCCATCATCTGTAAGTCACTCTTCGGCAAGGCCCACACTGTTATGGCAGAAGGCGGCGCTGCTGCATCAATGGGTAACGTCAATGACAATGACAGCTGGATGGTTCACTTCCGCGACACAATGCGCGGTGGCAAGTTCCTTAACCACTATCGCATGGCAGAACTTCACGCCAAGGAAGCACCAGATCGCATCTGGGAACTTGAAACTTGGGGCGCGCTCTTTGATCGCACTAAAGAAGGAAAGATTTCACAACGTAACTTTGGTGGACACGAATACCCACGCCTTGCTCACGTTGGTGACCGCACAGGTCTTGAAATCATCCGCACCATGCAGCAGAAAATCGTTGCACTACAACAAGCAGATGGTCGCGAGTTCGGCGATATGGAAGCAAAGATCAAAGTCTTTGCAGAGTGCACCATTACAGAAATTTTGAAAGAGAACGGCAAGATTGCAGGTGCCTATGGGTATTGGCGTGAATCTGGCGAAGAAGTTCTCTTTGAAGCACCGGCAGTAATCATTGCAACTGGCGGAGTCGGCAAGACTTTTAAGATTACATCTAACTCTTGGGAAGGCACCGGAGATGGACATGCGCTCGCTCTTAAGGCAGGCGCAAACTTGGTTGATATGGAGTTCTTGCAATTCCACCCAACAGGAATGGTCTGGCCTCCATCAGTGCGCGGAATTCTTGTAACCGAATCTGTTCGTGGTGAAGGTGGAATCCTTACCAACTCTGAGGGCGAACGTTTTATGTTTAAGTACATTCCAGATGTATTTAAGGATAAGTACGCAGATAACGAAGAAGAAGCAGATCGTTGGTATGAAGATCAGGACAACAACCGCCGTCCACCAGAGCTTCTTCCACGTGATGAAGTCGCTCGCGCAATTAACTCTGAAGTTAAAGCAGGTCGCGGAACTGAACACGGGGGAGTCTTCCTCGATGTTTCAAAGCGAATTCCAGCCGAAGTTATTAAAAAGCGCCTTCCATCTATGTGGCACCAGTTCTATGAACTAGCCGGCGTAGATATCACCAAGGAAGCGATGGAAGTTGGACCAACATGTCACTACGTAATGGGTGGCGTTGAAGTAGAGCCAGATACTGCAGCAGCTATCGGAGTCCCAGGACTATTCGCAGCTGGTGAAGTAGCAGGTGGCATGCACGGTTCAAACCGCCTTGGCGGAAACTCACTGACAGACCTTTTGGTATTTGGTCGTCGGGCAGGTGCAGGAGCTGCAGAGTATGTAAAGGGTGCAGGCGCAAACCCAGTCTCTGATGCAACGATTAAAGCCGCAGCAGATCGCATCGAAGCTCCATTTAGCCGTGCTGGTGGAGAGAACTCATACTCACTCCACGCAGAACTACAAGAAGTTACACATAACT
>CAZSWE010000021.1:12308-14286 GCA_964610715.1 uncultured Candidatus Planktophila sp. | reverse complement strand
CAATTTCTGCGATCAGAGGCTCTGCGTTTTGTAGGTGCAGCGCCATCGTGTGTGTTGAGCGAGGGTCTGATGCAGTCCAGCGCTTCTTATAAATTTCATAGCGCGGCAGCAATTTATCTGTCTCTTCTTTGAAGCGATCCCACGATTCTTGCATCGACATACTGGCCAAAATCTCAATGCTTGCTTGCAACTCTGGCTTGCCGGGAATCGCATGTGGGCCGCTGCAGAACAAAGTCAGTGAAGAGAATGTGTCAGGGGATTCAACAACTGCGCGCTGTGAAATCAACCCACCGAATGAATGGCCAAAGAGGTGTGGCTTAATAAAACCAAAGCTGTTGACTAGCTCGATGACATCTAGCGCTAGAGAGCGCACTTCATATGCGCCTTCGCGCACGCTATGCGCTGATTCATGTTGGCCACGATTATCAAAGGTCAGTACGCGATATCCCATATCTGCAAGTAAGGGGCCAATCAGATTGAAATCTTCTTTACTGCCGGTCCAGCCATGCACAAGAACTACATCGGCGATACGTGTTGTCGGTTCGTAGATTTCAACGGCTAGCTTTTCGCCCTGAATATCTACGAAAGTGGCCACTATTTGGCAGCCTTTAGATCTGCGCGAAGCTCTTTCGGTAGGGCAAAAAGGAGAGTCTCTTCAGTAGCGCGTACCTCTTGCACATCGTGATAACCACGTGAATCTAAGTGCTTGAGCAAATCATCAACCAAGATTTCAGGAACAGAAGCGCCGCTGGTGACGCCAATAGTTTCAGCCTTTTCAAACCATTCATCTTTTACCTCTGCTGCATAATCAACGAGATAGGCAGCTTTCGCGCCATATTCAAGGGCAACTTCAACTAAGCGCACTGAGTTTGAAGAGTTGGTAGAGCCCACAACGATGACGAGATCTGCTTGCGGTGCAATCGCCTTAATCGCTTCTTGGCGGTTCTGGGTTGCATAACAGATGTCATCAGATGGAGGGTTAGCAATCTCAGGGAAGCGCTCTTTTAAAATGGCGACAGATTGCATGGTTTCATCGACTGAAAGAGTTGTCTGGGTAAGCCAGACCAATTTCTTTCCAGGAGTTGGTTGGATGGTGCGCGCTTCATCGAGTCCATCAACGATGCGTACCTTGCCTGGTGCTTCGCCAGCAGTTCCTTCAACTTCTTCGTGGCCATTGTGGCCGATCAATAAAATTTCGGTCTCATCATCTGCAAAGCGCTTTACCTCGTTATGCACCTTGGTAACGAGTGGGCAAGTTGCATCGATAGTCTTCAAATTACGAGCAGCTGCTGCTTCGTGGACGGCAGGTGAAACACCGTGTGCTGAGAAGACAACGGTTGCACCTTCTGGAACTTCATCGGTCTCGTTAACGAAGATGACGCCACGTTGTTCAAGAGTTGAGACCACATGCTTGTTATGGACAATCTCTTTGCGGACATAGACAGGAGCTCCATAGAGTTCTAGTGACTTCTCAACAGCCACCACTGCTCGGTCGACGCCTGCGCAATATCCACGCGGCGCAGCTAGGAGAACTCTCTTGCCCATGTGGGTGAGTCTATTAGGCTCGCGCTATGTTCGAAACTTCAAGCGAATCTCCCGCCCCAGTTCGGGTCGTCTCTGAAGCGCTCAAGGAATATATCGATCGTTTGGGCCCTATCTGGATTGAGGGCGAGATTTCAGAATTAAATGAACGTAGCGGCGGTATGGCTTTTATGCGCCTGCGCGATACATCGGCAGATATGAGTATCTCTGTGATGTGTTACAAATCTGTTTTAGCAACTGCGCAACCACTGCCTGCAAATGCTCGCGTCATTATTCATGCCAAGCCATCATGGTTTACCAAAAATGGTTCGCTGACGATGTCAGCAAAAGAGATTCGTCAGGTCGGAGTCGGTGAACTTCTTGCTCGCCTGGAAGCGCTGAAAGAGAAGTTAGCGCTCGAGGGGCTCTTTAACTCAGATCGTAAAGTGAAGTTGCC
>CAZSWE010000021.1:9954-12208 GCA_964610715.1 uncultured Candidatus Planktophila sp. | reverse complement strand
GCTGCATCTTGTAAGACTCCTATCGTCAGCGCTATTGGACATGAGAAAGATGCGCCTTTACTTGATCTCGTCGCTGATTACCGAGCATCTACGCCAACCGATGCTGCCAAGCGAGTTGTTCCTGATATTGCCCAAGAAATCAGCGATATCGAGAAGTTGCGCGATCGCGCGCTCCGTTCTTTGGTGGCCCGCCTTGACTTTGAATCGCAGCAAATTTCTCAGCTACGCAACCGCCCCGTAATGAAAGATCCGATGGTCATGGTCACCACAAGGCGTGATGAGTTAAAGGCGCTCCGCGATCGCGCGCTCCGTGGCTTTGCATCCCTCATTGAAATTGAGAAGAAAGAGTTGAAGGGCGTGCGCGATCACTTACGTTCGCTCTCGCCGCAATCAACGATGGACCGTGGCTATGCGGTGGTGCAATTAATTGATGGAAAGATTCTGCGCGATGCCACCAAGTTAAAGGCAGGCACCGCTTTACGTATCCGCGTGGCAAAAGGCGAGACCGGCGCCACAGTCACAGCAAGCAACGATTGAGAGTAGATTGTTCCTATGGCAGCAAGTGAGAAAAAGCTTTCCTATGAACAAGCCCGCGAAGAGCTTGCCGAAATTGTTGAATCCCTCGAAGATGGCAGCGCGACCTTAGAAGAATCCCTCAAGCTCTGGGAACGTGGCGAAGAGTTAGCCAAGATCTGCCAGGAATGGTTAGACGGGGCGAAGAAGAAGATTGAAGCCGCTAAAAAAGGCGCTGAATAATGTCTCCAAATTTTTCATACTCTGATCTCCTGCCGATTGGAGAAGACGCCACAAAGTATCGCCTGATATCGCGCGAAGGTGTGAGCGTTGTAAAGCTCGGCGATAAAGAGTTTCTACAAGTAGAACCAGCAGCACTTACCTTGCTGACTGAAACTGCCATCCACGATATTTCACATTACCTGCGTAGCGAGCATCTTGAGCAGCTAGCCAAGATCCTTAAAGATCCAGAAGCTTCGGCTAATGATCGCTTTGTAGCGCTCGATTTACTGAAGAATGCCAATATCGCAGCTGGTGGGATCTTGCCGATGTGCCAAGACACAGGCACCGCGCTGATCATGGGCAAGAAGGGTCAGTATGTGTTGACCACTGCCAAAGATGAAGTTGCGCTGTCACAGGGCGTTTATGATGCATATACAAAGTTAAATCTGCGTTATTCGCAGATGGCGCCAGTGACAACCTGGGAAGAGAAGAACACTGGCAATAACTTGCCGGCCCAGATTGAAATTTATGCAGATAGCGATCACCAGGATGAATATAACTTTATGTTTATCGCAAAAGGTGGCGGTAGTGCTAATAAGTCATTTTTATACCAAGAGACAAAGGCTGTATTGAATCCCACTTCATTTATGAATTGGCTTGATGAGAAGCTCCGTTCGATTGGAACAGCAGCATGTCCTCCGTATCACTTGGCGATTGTTATCGGCGGCACCAGCGCTGAACACACAGTCAAGACAGCAAAGTTAGCCAGCACCCATTACCTCGATCACTTGCCAACGCAAGGAGATGCAGCAACTGGCCATGGTTTCCGTGATCTTGCGCTAGAAGAAGAAGTCTTTAAGTTAACTCAGAAGCTAGGAATCGGCGCACAGTTCGGTGGAAAGTATTTCTGCCACGATGTCCGCGTCGTGCGCCTGCCTCGTCACGGCGCATCACTCCCAATCGCCATCGCTGTCTCATGTTCTGCCGATCGCCAAGCCAAGGCGAAGATCACTAAAGATGGCATCTTCCTTGAACAACTTGAAACAGAGCCTGCTCACTTCTTACCGGAAACAACTGATGAGCACCTCGATGACAACGTTGTTGCGATTAATCTCAACCAATCGATGGATGCCATTCGCGCCGAGCTTTCAAAACACCCCGTAAAGACCCGTGTTTGCCTGACTGGAACGATTGTCGTTGCTCGCGATATAGCCCATGCCCGCATTAAAGAGATGATCGATGCTGGTAAGCCGATGCCGGATTACATGAAGAATTACGCCGTTTATTACGCAGGCCCTGCCAAAACTCCAACTGGCATGGCATCTGGTTCCTTTGGTCCAACAACTGCAGGTCGTATGGATTCTTACGTCGATTACTTCCAAGCCAATGGTGGATCTTTTGTCATGCTCGCTAAAGGCAATCGCTCAAAGGCAGTGACCGATGCTTGCGCAAAACATGGTGGTTTCTATCTCGGATCTATTGGTGGACCGGCAGCTCGCCTTGCCCAAGATTGCATCAA
>CAZSWE010000021.1:0-9854 GCA_964610715.1 uncultured Candidatus Planktophila sp. | reverse complement strand
TTGGTGCGCCAATCGGTTCCAACAACTGCCATCTTGTCTGCAGGCAGCGCCTGCGGAATTCCGTGGGCGCCGGTTCGCTTATTGCGAGCCTTGTAATTCCAATTGCTCTCTTTAGTCCAGAGGCTATTGAGGCAGGAATACTGTTTATCGTCCCAGGCGTATTCAACGTTCATGATCGCCTTAGCTACTCGCTTGGCACCCATCTCTTCGCGGGCTTGGTTGACCTGCTGCATCGCATAAGCAACCAGCGCCATCTCGGAGGTCTGGCCTATCAAGGCAGCCGATGGCATAGTGCCGGCAACTGTCAGGTTCTTAGAAGCTGGCAGGGAGAGGCGGGTGGTCATAGGAAATTCGAGGCCATAGGCAGTTGTCTGGGAGGTCGCGATAAAGAGCATCGAAGCGACCATCGTCCAGAGCGCCGGCTTGAAGTGCTTGGAAGTTTTGAGGCAGGCAAGAGCGGCGAAGAAGTCACGGATATCTCGTGTCATCTGATCTGCTCCTGTTCTGTGACTGGCGTGGCAACGTGGCCTCAAAAATTTAGATAATCGAGGCCCGCGTTATTGGGGAATGGAGAAAGGGTGGCAAGGGATAGGGCCTGCCGCAAATTTATTCATGCGTGAGTCGGAAATTCTCAGAAAAGTCGGGCGCTGTGGATAGACAAAAGCGCAGGTCAGTTAGGGCAAAGTCTTATATGTCCGATTTGTTACTGTGAGATTTAAAAAGGGGAGGTAATGGGGCGAGAGCGCCCTTTAAGCCTGAGGCCCCTCGAGCATCTCGGTGACCAACGCTGCAATCGGCGAGCGCTCTGAGCGAGTCAGGGTCACATGGGCGAAGAGCGGGTGGCCCTTGAGCGTTTCGACCACGGCGACGACGCCATCGTGGCGGCCAACGCGCAAGTTATCGCGCTGGGCAACGTCGTGGGTCAGGACTACCCGAGAGCCCTGCCCGATGCGAGACAGGACAGTCAGCAGAACTCCACGTTCGAGGGATTGAGCTTCATCGACGATGACAAATGAGTCATGCAACGAACGGCCACGGATATGGGTCAGCGGCAGAACTTCGATCAAGCCGCGGTCAATGACTTCATCGATGACCGCTTGGCTGACGAGCGCGCCCAAAGTATCAAAGACCGCCTGGGCCCAAGGCGACATCTTCTCGCCCTCGCTGCCGGGCAGATATCCCAGCTCTTGTCCGCCGACGGGATAGAGCGGGCGGAAGATGACGACCTTCTTATGAAGGCGCTTCTCCATCACCGCTTCAAGTCCAGCGCAGAGAGCAAGGGCTGACTTTCCGGTTCCGGCGCGACCACCGAGGGAGACGATGCCGATGCTCTCATCAAGAAGTAAATCGAGGGCAATCCGTTGTTCAGCTGATCGACCATGAAGACCAAAGGCTTGGCGGTCTCCACGAACTAACTGCAACTGCTTATCGGCAGTTACTCGCGCGAGCGCACTTCCCTTTTCAGAGTGCAGAACGATTCCGGTATGCACTGGATGTTGATGGGCAGATTCATGATCTGCGCGATCTGATGCATAGAGTTCATCGATCACAGAGTGGCCGACAGAGATCTCTTCAATGCCGGTCCAGCCGCTATTGGAAACAAGTTCAGCAAGATATTCCTGAGCTTCAACTCCGACAGAGGAAGCTTTCACGCGAAGCGGCAGATCCTTTGTTACGAGTACAACCTGCTTGCCATCTGACATGAGGTTCTTGGCGATTGCCAAGATGCGGGAATCGTTGGTGCCATCGCGCAAGAAGCCGTGTGGCAAGGTACTTAAATCTGTGTGGTTGAGCTCGACTGAAAGTGTGCCACCTTCAGGAGTGACAGTCAGTGGCGCATCGAGGCGGCCATGTTCAATGCGCAGATCATCGAGGGCGCGCAGAGCCGCGCGAGCAAAGTAGCCAAGTTCAGGATGGTCGCGCTTTGTCTCAAGTTCGCCGATGACAGCGATGGGAATGATTACTTCATGCTCTTCAAAGCGAGCAATCGCCCCGGGGTCTGCCAGCAGGACCGATGTATCTAAAACGTATGTTTTACGCGCTGAATTGTTCTTGCCTGATGCTGCTGACTTTGAAGTAGCCAAGGCCTAACCATTCTCTTTAGTTGTAATCGCCCGCACGAGTGCAGTTGTTTGAATAGAGCTTCTGACTCGTAAAAGATAGAACGAATGAATCGGACTTTTGGTGCGACACGCCACCAAAAGATTTAACGTAATGAAAAGTTAATCTAGCCGAATCGACGCATCATGCGGCGCTCGGCCACAAAGGAAGCCACCGGCAGAGTCCCCGCCAGAGAGAGCCCCAAAATTGCATAGAGCGGCATCTTCTTCTGCACGCCAATTTGTAGGGCGGTCAAGATATAGACGATGTAGAGATAGCCGTGGGCGATCGGAATCGCGATAAGCCATTTGTTGCTCTCGAGCGCATCGAAGATGTATTTGGCTGGCATGTAACCCAGAATCAGGAGCAGGAGGTTCACTCCGCAAACAATTGCCATTACTCGAAAACGGAGAAGCGCTGCATTTCCTGTCTTTGCCATAGCCCTAAGCCTAATCCCTGCGACGATAGAAAGGCGCCCAGAGCACCAGCGCTGCCATAAACCACCAGACCACAACGTAGGAAATATGTTGCCAGTAATAACCAGGTACTCCCGCTGTTAATTCGGGCGCTGAAATTCTGCTCCGTTCAATTGGCTGGCCACTTAACTCTTCGCCCGTTGCCAGAATAAATCCGTCATAGAGCTGGCCTGAATACGAAGTGACAAGGAGCGAGCTATCCACGCGCGATATCTGCCCATCAATATTCTCGGCGCGATCTTCGTTCTGCTTTGGCAGAAGAGTTCCGGTGACAGTGACGTTCTTGGCCATCGCAATTTCTGGCCCCGATAAACGTTCCTCCCATAACCCACGGACAACCAGAATCGCAGCGCCACCTTCTTCCTCAAGAAGAGCGACCTCCCAATCCGCCAGAACGCCTGAACCATCTTTTTGATTAGGCGCCTTATAGGTTGCGATGTAGTGGCCAGTAGTTGTGACAAATTTCAGGATGCTCTCAGCGGGAACTGATCCTGTCGCCGAAGTCATCTGAGCAAGCGGGTAAATAGTTGTATCGGCAACGACCTTCTTTGCCTCTTGTAGCTCTTGCGCTCTCTGCAGTTGCCAGATTCCGAGCGCGATAAAGATTGCAGCAAGTACAAGCACTGTAATTGCTTGTAGAGGCTTTTTAATTGTTGCCCTCATTCTCCTGCATCGGCGCATCGTTCTCTTTAAAGCGAGTAAAGCGCTTATAGAAATTGCGGAGCAGGAAGAAGACAGATGAGAAAAGGACAATCATCGTCAGCGAGCCAACTACACCTACTTCAACATCTCTAGCCATGACATGATTCTCCCATGAGTTACAACGAGAGCCAATTCGATTACAACGATCGATATGGAATCAAGCCAAAGAGCGCTTGGGTGAAGTACGCCGTCACTCTTCTCGTCGCTGGTGTGGCATGGGTCGCATGGGCGGGTCTCCATCATGCGCGTCCTGCACTTTCGCAAGACTTAATCTCTTTTGAAAATAGCGACCCTCGTAACCCCACCATTCGATATTCCATCAACCGCGAAGATGGCAACGCTGTCATTATCTGCACCTTGACCGCGCGCGATTTCGATAAGAACGTCGTCGGTCAGGTTGATGATGTGATTGAAGCCGGCGCCAACTCTCTTGAGCGCAACGTGGCGATTCCTACCCGCGCTGATGCCGTTAATGTCGGCATTACACGCTGCCGAATTCGCTAACTTTTGGCTATCGTCTAGCATTACCTCTTATGAGTTCACAGCAAACCTGGCTTACCCAAGAAGCAGCAGATCGCCTTGCTGCTGAACTCGCGCACCTTGAAGGTCCAGGACGTAAAGAAATTACTGCAAAGATTGAAGCAGCTCGCGCCGAAGGTGATTTAAAAGAGAACGGCGGCTATCACGCAGCGCGCGACGAACAAGGCAAGATGGAAGCGCGCATCCGCCAGTTAAAGCAGATGCTAGAAAACGCTCACATCGGAACTCCCCCAGCAAGTGCTGATGGAAAAGTTGGAGCCGGCATGGTTGTCACTGCAGTCATTGCAGGAGATGAGATGAAGTTCCTTCTCGGTTCACGCGAAATCGCATCGGGCGATCTCGATGTCTACTCTGAAAAATCTCCACTAGGGGCAGCAGTATTAGGCGCTGAAATTGGTGCAACAGTTTCGTATACAGCGCCAAACGGCCGTGAAATTAAGGTCGAGATTAAAGCTGCGGAGTTTTACTCTTAACCTGCAGCTCGACGGTATTTGCGCACGCTCAGCGGAACAAATACAGCCATTATCAAGACCATGTAAATCAGCGAAGTAATCAGTGGATTCTCACTTGGGAATGAGCCAGCTGTTGCTCCAAATTGATTCTCAAGCCCGAAGAGTTCGCGGCAGGCAGCCACCATCGTTGAAACTGGATTCCACTCTGCAAAGTACTGCAGCGCACGTGGCATTCCAGTTGTTGGCGCAAAAGCGTTTGAGAGGAATGTCAGCGGGAAAGTCACCAAGAAGCTGACATTCTGCACAACGCGGAAATCTTTTGCAGATAGCCCAACAAATGCGCCAATCCATGACAATGCATAGCCGAAGCCAAGCAAGAATGCGAAGCCAAGGAAGACGTTAAATGCTCCTCCTGATGGTCGCCATCCAACAAGCCAGCCGGTAATTCCCATCGCAAAGAGAACAACAATGTTAAGAAGGGAATCTCCAAGAGTTCTTCCGACAACGAGTGCGGATTGAGAAATCGGCAGTGATCTAAAGCGATCAATGAGCCCCTTCTTCATATCTTCAGCTAAGCCCGATGCAGTTCCAGCCAAGGTAAATGCCACTGTCTGCACAAAGATTCCTGGCATCAGAAGCTGCACATATCCACCAGGCTGGCCAGTATCGATTGAGCCACCAAAGACATATCTAAAGAGGAGCACAAACATAATTGGCTGAATGGTTGAGAAGAGAAGTACTTCAGGAACTCGAGTCAGCAATCGCAGTTGGCGCTGTGTTATTACCATCGTGTCTTGAAAAGCGCTCATTACTTCTTCTCCTTTACTCGCTTAGAAGTTTTTTCTTCTTCAGCTTTCTTCTCTTCTGCCACATGGCCGGTAAGTGCCAAGAAGACATCATCGAGTGATGGGCGCTTTAAGCCCACATCTAATGCATGAATACCTGCTGCATCAAGTGCTTTTAGTACCTCAAAGAGCGCCGCAGATCCCGTTGATACAGGGGATGCAATCAAACGCAGCCCTTCATCGAGAGAGGCGCTATGGCCACTGACTTTTTCAACAATTTCTAGAGCCTTTGCAACATGTTGGGATTCGACGACAACTTCTAGTCTTTCACCACCTACTTGCTTCTTCAGGACATCTGATGTTCCGCGGGCGATGACTTTTCCATTATCAATCACGGCAATTTCATCAGCTAACTGATCTGCTTCTTCCAAATATTGAGTAGTGAGCAAGAGAGTTACTCCACCCTTGACCAACTCCTGGATAACTCCCCACATCTCTTGGCGGCCACGTGGATCAAGACCAGTTGTTGGCTCATCTAGAAAGAGCACCTTTGGCTTCACAATCAGAGATGCCGCTAAATCAAGGCGACGTCGCATTCCACCTGAATAAGTCTTGATTGGGCGCTTAGCAGCTTCAGTGAGTGAAAATCTTTCGAGTAATTCATTTGCTCTGATAACTGCTTGTTTCTTGCCTAAGTGATAGAGCTGGCCAAACATCACCAAGTTGTCATAGCCAGTCAAGATTTCATCGACTGCTGCATATTGACCTGAAAGGCCAATAACTTCACGGACTTTATCTGGGTTCTTAATTACATCAATTCCGGCAACAGTTGCTTGACCAGAATCTGGGCGTAACAGTGTCGACAAAATACGAACTGTTGTTGTTTTTCCAGCACCATTGGGTCCAAGCACGCTCAATACTGTGCCTTCTTCAACATCGAGGCTTAAATGATCAAGGGCTTTAACGTTACCTTTGTCATAGGTCTTCACTAGGTCTTCAGCTATTACAGATTTCACGCAGTAAACTTACCGCCTATGACAAAAATTGCGCTAATCGTTAACCCTTCTTCGACCGTGATTTTTGTATGAAAAATCTCAAGAGTAAATTCAATAACCCTTTTGCGGAATTTCCCCGCGAAGTTGGCGTTCTTGTCTTTGCCTCTTTCTTTGTCGCCGTGGGCTTCGGCATCATCTCCCCAACTCTGCCGCTCTTTGCTCGCTCATTCGGCGTTAACCATGCGCAGGTCGGTGCCATCTTGGCCGCCTTTGCATTCGCTCGCTTTGCTACCGGGTTGATTTCGGGAAAGTTGGTTGATCACTTTGGCGAAAGACTTGTCTACTCATTTGGTATCGGTTTTGTCTCGATTACCTCATTTGCCGCAGGCTTTGCCCAGAGCTATGAACAACTCTTAATATTCCGCGCAGTTGGTGGTTTTGGATCATCCATGTTCTCTGTGGCAGCTGGTTCTATTTTGTTACGCGCAGTCGATGATGATCATCGCGCCCGCGCTCAATCGCTCTACAACGGTTCATTTCTCGTTGGCATGATGGCAGGTCCTGTTGTTGGTGGAGCGCTCTCTGGTTTCTCACTGCGCGCACCTATGATTATTTACGGTTTTCTCCTGATTGGTGCCAGCGCATCCGGTGCGTTCTTGCTCCGTAATTCCACACTTGCGGCAAAACCAACTGCAACACAAGAGCGCAACACAATTACTCTGAGATCAGCTCTTGCCCTTAAGCCATACCGCAGCGCGCTCATCATCTCTTTCATTACATCATGGGTCCTCTTCGGTATGAGCCGTTCTATCCTGCCTCTCTTTATGGTGGAAGAAATCAAAGTCAGCCCAAGCTTTATGGGCCTTGGCTTCACCATCAGCACCGTCATCAACGGAATCTTTCTCATGAAAGCTGGGAAGTTATCAGACATTAATGGTCGCCGATATTCCGCAGTGATTGGTACCTCTTTCCTCACGCTCTTCATTCTCGCTCTCGCCTTTACTACTGAACCTTGGATGTTCTTAGCTGCTAGCGTCATCGTTGGCTTTGGCGGTGCATTCTTATCAACTACTCCCTCTGCAATTGTCGGAGACGTTCTTGAAGGTAAAGGTGGCCAAGTCATTGGCCTCTTCCAGATGGCAGGAGATGCCGGTGCAATGGTTGCGCCGCTTATTCTTGGGGCTATTGCAGATGGATATGGCTATCGCCCAGCGTTCTTAGTAACTGCGGCGCTCATGCTTGTGGCAGTTGCTGTCTCAATAAAATTGCCCGAGACGCGGAGTTCGCATCTCGGGCAATCTAGTAAGTAACTAGTTTTGCTTAATTAGTCCTGGCTTCGAAGAATTGAGATAAGTCGCAATACTTCGAGGTATAGCCATACGAGTGTGACCATCAAGCCGAAAGCCATACGCCATGACTCTTCTTGTGGAACGCGTGCAGCAACTGCCTTTTCAATCTGATCTAGGTCCATCACGATAAACATCGTTGCAAGACCTACTGCAGCAACTGCAATAAGGAATCCGAGTCCACCTGTTGGACGACCTGTAAAGAGTGTGACCACTGCAAATACGAGGTAACCAATTAGTGCACCCATCATGATGCGTGTGAACTTAGGTGTTACGCGAATCTTGCCACTGCGATATGCAAGAAGAACTCCACCGAATGCACACGCTGTACCAATGACTGCCTGGCTTACGATGCCGTCGTACTGTGTCTCATAGACCGCGCTGATTGTTCCAAGCGCAAGACCTTGGCACGCCGCGTATGCAATAACTAGCGCTGGGCGAACCTTCTTTGAAAATACATTTACCATCGCAAGGGCGAAGCCTCCGATGAAACCAATGAGTGCAAGTCCAGGGCTATTTGCACGCCATGCAAACGCTCCTACTGCGAGAAGCACAGCAAATAGACCAGCTGTCTTGATGACGACATCGTCAATTGACATTGGTGCAGATGAAGGGCGGCTCTCAATTGAATTGAGATCGCGAGTTTCAGTTCCGCGATTACCGAGTACATCTGGGTTGATACGAGCGAAACCGCGGCCGGTAAGGACTGGGTTAGAACTGCGCATTAATTTCTCCTTATATAGGTACGGGAAGGGGCTCCCCGTGCACTACATAACGTACGGCAACGCCAGAAAATTTCCACATTTACTCGAGCGTAACTCCTTAAAAGCCCCTGTGACCTGCGCTTTACCGGGGTGGATGGAGCCCTCGGTCGGGATTGAACCGACGATCTGCTCGTTACGAATGAGCCGCTCTACCACTGAGCCACGAGGGCGAAGAGCCGCATTCTATTCAAGGTGCTGCGGTAGGCAAAGTTGTAAAAGTAAAAAGTATTACTGCCGCAGCAAGGGCAATCAGGGCTATTGCAGTCACGACGGAAGCCTTTGTGCCAAGCCTTTGTGGGAGACCCTTAATGCCGCTGACGCGATCTTCATCCATATCTTTTACGACATTAAGAAAGTGCGCTGCAGTTCCAAGCAAGGCCCCACCCAGCCACATCCACATTTCCGGAGCCAGCTCTTTAGATAGCGCCATGCATGAAGGAAGAGCTCCGAATGCAATTGCATATGGCAGCCAAGAAAAGATAGTGAACTTAAAGTAGAAGTTGTAAGCCACTGCTAAACCAATGGCCAGGACTGAAAGTCCTCCACCGACAAAGCCAAGTGGTCCAAATAAATTGATCACTATTGCAAGAGGCGTCATCACCCGCAAAAAATTCTGCAACAACCTCAGCGGTATCTGACCTGATACCAAAGGCTTCTTCTGTCGGTTATGAAGAAGATCATCCTTGTAATCAATCACGTCGTTACTCCAGCCAACTACAAGCTGGCCGCAAAAGACTCCAATTGCGATAACAATCGCTGGGCCTTCCCACCAGTAAAGTTGGGCAAAGAAAAGGCTAATGAATGTGACCAGTAAATTAGGGCCAAAGTGCGAAGCCCGCAGTAATCCAATAATCCGTCTGGTCATCTAGGCACAATATCTGTTCACACTAATAATTTCGCGTTGTGCCCCCGATCGGACTCGAACCGATACTGGAAGGATTTTAAGTCCTCTGTCTCTGCCATTGGACTACGGGGGCCAATAGAAAGCGAATACTACTGCGTTAATAGTTCTGGGTGAAAAGTTAGAGAATTCCCGCGAACTTAGCGCCTTTTTTCAGCACTGCATCGAGCATTGGCTTAGTGAGTTTGCCAGTAAATGTGTTCTGCTGACTTGGGTGATAACTACCAAGAATCAAATAATTCACGCCATCATGTGAATACTTCAACGCGGCACCATGGCCAAACTTTCCAGCGGGAACTTTATGTCCCTGATCTTTGAGCGCTTTGATTAAAACTTGCCACCCAAAGCTTCCGAGTGCGACAAATGATCTGACTGTAGGAGCAATCAGCTCTAGCTCATTTACAAAGAATGGCGCACAGGTATCACGCTCTTGCGTAGTTGGTTTGTTCTCAGGGGGTGCGCAACGAACAGCCATTGAGATGCGGGTATCGCGGAGCTCTTGCCCGTCATCGCGCGATGTTGATGTGGGAATCTTGGCGATACCGATGCGGTGAAGAGATCCATAGAGCCAATCTCCAGATGAATCACCGGTAAAGATTCGCCCTGTCCGATTGGCACCGTGCGCACCTGGCGCTAAACCGACGATGAGCATCTTCGGTTTTGTTGAGCCAAAGCCGGGTACAGGTTTCCCCCAGTACTTTTCGTTTTCATACGATTTGCGCTTAGTTACTGCGACTTCTTCTCGCCATTGAACAAGGCGCGGACATTGGTGACACTTCACAATTGCTTTATC
>CAZSWE010000020.1:8258-14971 GCA_964610715.1 uncultured Candidatus Planktophila sp. | reverse complement strand
GAATTGGATATCGTCGCACCGCTTGGAACCGCCTTTGGGATTCCGACAGAACCGATAAATGCGCTTCTGATCGGTGGAGGTTATGGATCTGCTCCACTCTTTGGGCTTGCTGATTTGCTGAAATCTCGCGGATGCAAGGTTGATATGTTGTTGGGCGCAAGCGTTGGCTCAAAGATTTATGCGCCCATGGAAGGCAAGAGATCGGTCAACTCCTTAAAGATTTACACTGAGGATGGCTCGATGGGGGAGTCCGGGCGAGTAACTCAGAGCCTTCTCGAAATTATCGAAAACCGAAACGTTGATGTTATCTACTCGTGTGGTCCGATGGGTATGTTGCAAGCAATCACTGAGTTGGTTGCAGCAACCGAGGTCATTCATCAATGTGCGGTTGAGGAATCGATGGCCTGTGGGATTGGAATCTGCATGACGTGTGTTCTGCCTGTGACAAACGCTGATGGAACAACGTCGATGCTGCGCTCGTGCATTGATGGACCAGTGATGGATGGATCAAGCGTTCGTTGGGACTTGGTTGGAAAGGTTCCAGATTCACTATGACGATGCCAGTAGATATGTCTACAACCCTTGGAAATGCTTGGTTTCCATCTCCCATTTTTACAGCAAGTGGTTGTGCGAGTAGCGGTAAAGAACTTTCTCAATTCTTTCCTCTGAAGGATATCGGCGCAGTTGTCACTAAATCGGTGATGACCAAACCACGTCATGGTCGTCCGACACCGCGAATGGCAGAGACTCCATCAGGCATGCTTAACTCAATCGGGCTACAAGGCCCTGGAATAGATGCCTTTCTCGCCAATGATGTCCCTTGGCTACTAGAACAGAAAGCTCGCGTAATTGTCTCAATTGCTGGCGAAACAATAGAAGAGTACTCAACTCTGGCTCGTAAGTTGAGATCAATCTCTGGAATTAGTGCTGTTGAGGTGAACATTAGCTGTCCCAATGTTGAAAATCGTGGCCTAGTCTTCGCCTGCGATCCGGATGCATCTCGTCGCGTGATTGATGGCGTACGAAAGACCATTGGTGGTGAACTGCCGATCATCGCAAAACTTTCTCCTGACGTGACAGATTTGCCGGCAATCGCTCGTGGAGTAGTTGATGCGGGAGCTGATGCGTTAGCGCTGATTAATACTGTTCTTGGAATGGTCATCAACCTTGACTCGATGAGACCACACCTGGGAGGAAAAACAGGTGGACTTTCAGGTCCTGCCATTAAGCCGGTAGCAGTCCGTGCGATCTATCAGGTACATGCAGCGCTTCCGCAGGTTCCGATACTAGGTATGGGTGGAGTTTCTACCGGACGCGACGCTCTTGAACTGATTCTTGCTGGCGCATCAGGAGTTTCAGTGGGGACTGCAAGTTTTGGAAATCCAACAGCGTTGATCCAAATCCGAGATGAGTTGCAGACCTTGTTAGCTGCTCGCGGATTTGCAACCCTTTCACAAGCAGTTGGTTACGCCCATCGAGAGGAAGGCGCATGAAAGCTCCCATAGTTTTAGCCGTTGATACCCCCGATCTTGAAATTGCAAAGCGATGGGTAAGCGCAACTCAGAGTTCAGTAAGCGTCTATAAATTGGGGCTTGAGTTCTTTCTTACCTTTGGCCACGAAGGTGTTCGCGCCATTAAGAGCGAGACTGATGCGGATATTTTTCTCGATCTCAAACTCCACGACATCCCACACACAGTTGCTGGCGCGGCACGAGCGATAGCAGATCTAGAACCTACCTTTCTCACCGTTCATGCTTCAGGTGGAGCCTCGATGGTAAAGGCGGCTGTTGCGGCGCTTCCGAAGTCAAAGGTGGTCGCTGTAACAATTCTGACTTCGTTATCGGAGGAGGATCTCTTTCAAATTGGTTTTGCAAATGCACCACTTGAGAGCGCAGTCGCGCTGGCAAGGATGTCCGTAGATTCTGGAGCGAAGGCGATCGTCTGCTCCCCACTTGAAATCTCAGCGATTCGCTCTGCCGTGGGCGAAGAAACCTTAATCATCACACCAGGAGTCAGACCGTTATCCGAGGTTGGCACAGATGATCAGAAGCGAACCATGACGCCTCGAGATGCCATCGCAGCGGGAGCATCTTTGGTGGTTATTGGTCGGCCCATTACGCAGGCATGGCTCAGAGGTGCAGATGAAATGTCAGCTAAGGCACGTTCCATCGCAGATGAAATTCTCAACTAGATTTACCCCATGGGCGCACCTCCTCAATTAACACCAGAAGAGCGGGCGCGAGCTCTAGCAAAAGCTAAGCAATCTCGCTTAGTCCGTGCGGGTATCAAATCTCGAGTAAAGAGCGGTGAACTATCTATCACCGATGTCCTTGAATTAGCTAAGAGCGATGAGGCAGTTGCAAAGATGCGAGTTCTGGAGTTGGTGGAATCGATAGCTGGTGTTGGAAAGATTCGAGCAAAGGTTCTACTAGAGAAGTTGGAGATCTCTTTAACCCGTAGATTACAAGGTTTGGGCTCTCGGCAAGCGAAGGCTTTAGCGCAAGAGTTTATTTCTCCATCTCCACTCACACGTGGAAAATTGATTGTACTTTCAGGTCCCGGGGGAGTTGGGAAGAGCACGGTTGCTCACGAACTTCGACGATCATCTCCCTTCTATGTATCTGTCTCAGCAACTACTCGTTCCCCTCGTTTTAATGAACGTGAAGGCGTTGATTATCATTTTCTTTCAGATGAAGAATTTGATCGCTGCATTAAGGATGACGAATTCTTGGAGTGGGCAGCCTTCGCCGGCAATCGTTACGGTACGCCGCGTAAGGCGGTGGAAGATGCATTGCGATCTGGAAAGAGCGTGCTACTTGAAATTGAAATCTCTGGTGCAAAACAAGTCAAGGCTAAGGTTCCAGATGCCTTGCTCGTCTTTTTAGAGCCTCCTACCTGGGAAGAATTGGTCTCACGCCTTGAAGGCCGTGGCACAGATAGCCCTGAACGTAGAGCGGCGCGTTTGGCGTTGGCCCAGGAGGAGATGGCGCAGGCTCCATTCTTCGATAAAGTTCTGATAAATCAGCAGGTCGAGCAGGTTGCTTCAACCCTGATAGAATGGGCGTCTGCTAATTAGCCTGGGTTTAGACCCAATTATTTGATGGAGTCTTTAGATGAGCGTACACATGGACGGAATTACAAATCCACCAATCGATGAACTTCTCGATAAAGCTGGGTCTAAGTACAGCCTCGTTCTCTATGCTGCGAAGCGCGCTCGTCAGATCAATGCGTATTACTCACAGCTTGGCGAAGGTCTCCTTGAATATGTAGGTCCACTAGTGGATACACATGTTCACGAGAAGCCGCTCTCTATCGCGCTACGCGAAATCAACGAGGGCTTGCTCACCATCGAAAATCTCGAACCAACCGCGTAACTCACCCACTTAAATCAGCCATGCAAGGCTTGGGACGCGAAATAGTTCTCGGAGTCGGTGGAGGAATTGCGGCCTATAAATCTTGTGACCTTTTGCGTCGATTACTAGATCTTGATTTCAAAGTAACTGTCGTTCCAACCCCTTCAAGTCTAAATTTTGTAGGTGCGGCAACATGGGAGGCGCTCTCAGGTCGGCGCGCAACAACTGAAGTTTTCCAATCAGTAGAGGAAGTCCGCCACGTTTCCCTAGCCAAGAAGGCCGATTTTCTCATTATCGCGCCTGCGACAGCAGATTTGATTGCCCGAATCGCGGCGGGTAGAGCAGATGATCTCCTTACCAACGTCGTCCTCGCAGCGAGCGTTCCGACTCTGATAGTTCCAGCAATGCACCCTCAGATGTGGAGCAACCCGGCAACGATGGAGAACGTTGCAACTCTACGGGCACGCGGTTATACCGTTCTCGATCCAGAGATAGGTGCGCTCACATCAGGTGACATCGGACAAGGAAGATTCCCTAGCACTCCAAATATCATCGGCGCTTTCAAGTCACTAATTGGAGAGAGCGAAGATCTGAAGGGTTGCAGAATTCTGATTACCGCAGGTGGAACCCGTGAGCCGATCGATCCGGTGCGATTTATTGGAAACCGTTCATCAGGAAAACAGGGATATGCGGTAGCTCGCGCTGCCCTAGCTCGAGGCGCTCATGTAACCCTCATCTCTGCCAATGTTCATCTCTCGGATATCCCAGGCGTTGACACAATCAAAGTTGAAACGGCTGCGCAGATGCATCAAGCGCTCAACGAAAACTTTGCTGCAACGAATGTATTAGTAATGTCGGCAGCTGTTGCAGATGCACGTCCTTTGCATAACGCTGATGGAAAGATTAAGAAGAAGGATTTCACCGCTATTGAATTGACCGAAAACCCTGATTTGTTGGCATCTATCGCCGCTGCGAAGACGACCCAGGTAATCATCGCCTTTGCGGCAGAGACTCAGCTCGATACAGAAGGTGCGAAGGAGAAGATGGTCCGCAAGAGTGCGGATATTCTCTATCTCAATGATGTTTCTGGGGGAGATATCTTTAATAGCGAGACAACCCATGGTCAGATCATTACCCGTGACGGAAAAGTCATAGAAGTGGCAGAGACCACCAAAGACACGCTTGCTCATCAGTTACTCACAGAAGCACTACATAAGTTAGGTTAGGGCAATGTCAAAGCGCCTCTTCACATCCGAGTCCGTCACAGAAGGACACCCAGATAAGATTGCAGATCAAATCTCTGATGCAATTCTTGACTCGTTACTTTCACAGGATCCCACCAGCCGAGTTGCTGTTGAGACCCTCATTACAACTGGTCAAGTGCACGTTGCTGGTGAAGTAACGACCAACGGTTACGCAGATGTCATGGGAATCGTTCGTGACACAGTTATCGGAATTGGATATGACTCATCCGTAAAAGGCTTTGATGGAAATAGCTGTGGTGTATCAATCTCAATCGGGCAACAATCTCCTGATATCGCTCAAGGCGTAGATGATGCTTTCGAGCATCGAGTCTCGGCTGCTGTAGATCCGCTCGATCTACAAGGAGCTGGCGATCAAGGTTTGATGTTCGGATACGCCTGCGATGACACAAAAGAGTTAATGCCACTTCCTATCTGGTTGGCCCACGAGTTAGCGCAGCAACTCTCTAAGGTGCGTAAATCTGGTGCGCTTGGCTATCTTCGCCCCGATGGTAAGACTCAGGTGACCATTGAATATGACGGAGATAAGGCGGTTGCTCTTGATACAGTCGTTATTTCGAGTCAGCACTCTGAAGATGTGGATGTTGCAAAGCAGCTAACCCCTGAAATTATTGAACATGTCATTGACCCAATCCTCTCCAAGATCGATTTACCACGAAAAGAATTACGTACTTTGATTAATCCGACGGGACGCTTTGTGATCGGTGGCCCTATGGGAGATGCCGGTCTTACAGGTAGAAAAATTATTGTTGACACCTACGGTGGAATGGCTCGCCACGGTGGTGGCGCCTTCTCAGGTAAAGATCCATCTAAGGTTGACCGCTCTGCGGCCTATGCGATGCGTTGGGTTGCAAAGAATGTAGTTGCTGCCGGTCTGGCTCGCCGCTGCGAGGTACAGGTTGCCTACGCCATTGGTAAGGCTCAGCCAGTTGGAGTATTTGTCGAAACCTTTGGCACTGAGACTGTTCCAGTTCACAAGATTCAGAGCGCTGTTACTTCCGTGTTCGATCTCCGACCTGCTGCAATTATTCGAGATTTGAATCTTAAGCGACCTATTTACTCACAGACAGCTGCCTATGGACACTTTGGACGCGAGCTTCCTAACTTCACATGGGAAGTTACCAATCGCGTAGCTGAGCTTCAAGCAGCTGTTAAATAGGAACGAGAAAGTAACTGTGGCGGTAGCGCGGCCACTAAAACTCAAGGCCGAGGTATTCCGTAGCCGTCAACTCTCTTCAGAGAGCAGTGGCATGGCTCGAGTCTGGGTGGACTCTGGTGTTTATCATCTCGATAGCGAGTTCGATTATGCGATTCCCGAGAGCCTTGATTCTGATATCGAAATAGGTGTTCGAATAGTCGTTCCATTTGGCACTCGTGAGTGCGAAGCGATTGTTCTCTCGCGCGGTGCCATCGAGAATCCGGCGGGGCTCAAGCAGATAGTCAAGGTTGTCTCTGCCTTTCCTGTAGCTACAACCGAATCATTGCGCTTGATTGCTGAGGTCTCGAAGAGATGGGCGGCGCACCCGTATGACGTTCTTAGATCTGCTATTCCTCCACGGTCTGCAGCAGTGGATAAGGAGGCTGTGGTCACCAAGAAAGGGCCAGCTCCCTCGAAGAAACTTGTCCGTAAATACCTGCAATTTCCACCCGCTCAGGATGCATACCGGCTTATAGCTGAATATGTCGCAGCACGAGGTTCTGCTGGTTCTGTTCTAGTGCTTCTTCCTGATTCCAGATCAATTGAACGTCTACAGGAATTTATCTCCGGCGCCACGATCTTGGATTCCAACCTAGAAAAGTCAGAACGTTATCGAAACTATCTCAAGACTATTCGCGATCGCGAACTAGTAGTGCTCGGCACTCGAAGTAGCGTTTTTGCTCCACTTCCCGATTTGGCTGAAATCATTCTCGTCGATGATGGCTCTGAGAGTTACTATGAACAGAGATCTCCTGGTTGGAATGCACGCGATGTCGCTGCGCTACGAAGTGAACTGGGCTCAATCTCGTTGACGATGATGGGCTATTCGCCGAGCGCTGAGGTCGCCAGGCTTATCGAAATTGGTTGGATAAAGTATCAACCGGTAAAGGCGTCGCTGAC
>CAZSWE010000020.1:0-8158 GCA_964610715.1 uncultured Candidatus Planktophila sp. | reverse complement strand
GAGCGCTTCGCACAGGAGATAGGCCGGGCTTTTCCTGGTTTCACAGTAACTGAATCTAGTGGTGAGAAGATTCTAGATAATTTCTTATCCGATAAAGGAATTGTTATCGCCACACCCGGTGCGATACCGAAATCGCCAAAAGGTTTTAGCGCAGTAATTCTCTTAGAGTGCGAGCGTTTATTCTCGCAGTCAGATGTGCGTTCACAGGAGCGGGCTCGGGGGATACTCTTCAGTTCGGCCGGTAGTTTGGCGATAGGCGCAGAACTTCTTCTAGTTATTTCTCATAGCCACCCAGTAATAAGCGCTTTATCTGCATGGAAACCTTCGCTCATCACTTCGAGGGAGCTGCGAGATCGTGAGGAAGTTGGCTTTCCACCATTTTCTCGTTCGCTCTCATTAGAGATCGAGTCCGGAGAAGCACCTGCTCTTATTCGTGGGCTCAAGGGTGCGCAGAGTTCAGGAAGGTTACCTGCATCAACTCGAATACTGGGGCCCTCGCAAGCTGCATCGGGAAAGTCACGGTTACTACTTCTCGTTCCTATCGATGAGGGCGAAGATCTCGTCTCACTTATCCATGAATTTCAGAGAAAGAGAAGTATCTCCAAGAAAAACTTAGCCTCATTACGGATAGATCCTTACTCGCTTTCGTAATAGCTCTTTCTCGCATAGGGATTGGGTAGACTTGTCCCATGTCAGTGAAACCCATTCGCCACTTTGGAGATCCAGTTCTAGTAACTCCTGCCTCTGAAGTTGTTGACTTTGATAAGGAGTTGCGGAAGCTAGTTCAAGATTTAACTGAGACGATGCTCGATGCCCCAGGAGCTGGACTTGCGGCACCTCAAATCGGAGTTCCACTCCGTGTTTTCGTTTGGGATGTTGATGAAGCCCTAGGACATCTGATTAACCCAACCCTTGATTTGAGCGAAGAGATCCAAGAGGGCGATGAAGGATGCTTAAGTTTTCCTGACCTGGTCTACCCAACACCTCGCGCATTGAGAGCTGTCGCCAAAGGTTTCAACATGCACGGTGAACCGATCACCGTCGAAGGTACTGAACTCTTGGCGCGGGCTCTGCAGCACGAGACGGATCATCTCAATGGAATTCTCTTCATTGATCGCTTAAGCGATGCAGATCGCAAATTGGCCATGAAAGAAATTCGCGACTCTGAATGGTTTGGATTGGCAGCAAGTAGTGGCGCAGCTCCGACAATTAAGGTTTCACCCCATGGGCCATTCGGGCAGGGGCTATAGATGCGTCTATGTGTCGCGGCTACTCCCAAGGTGGCGATACCGACGCTGGATTATCTTCTCTTAAGCAACCATGAACTTATTTCGGTAATCACCCAACCAGATAGACCTTCGGGTAGAGGACAGAAGAGCCGCGAATCAGAAGTTTCGAAGTGGGCCGCACAGAACAACGTCATCTGCCACAAGCCGCAAGGTGAGCAAGAAACGCTCGCGGCTTTAATTGACGTTGATCTACTTCTGACTATTGGTTATGGAGTCATTCTTCCTACCTCGGTGATCTCTCGACCAACTCATGGCTCAATCAATCTTCATTTCTCACTGCTCCCTCGGTGGCGAGGAGCGGCACCTGTTCAACGTGCGATCGAAGCAGGGGATTCTGTCTCAGGAGTAACAGTCTTTGCCCTTGATGAAGGAATGGATACAGGGCCGATCTACCTAGAGAAGAGATTCGCACTCGATGCAGATATAACCAGTGATGAGTTATTAGACGAACTTGCAGACCTTGGAGTTGAAGCTGTTTCGCAGACGCTGACACTTATTGAACAAGGAGTCCGTCCTCACGCGCAGAGCTCGGAAGGTGCCACCCGGGCGATGAAGATATCCAAGAGCGATGCACACATTGATTGGAACCAGTCGGCAGAAGTTATTTCACAGAAGATTCGAGCTTTCACATCCAATCCCGGAGCTTGGACCAACTTTCGCGGATCAACGCTAAAAATTTTTACTCCAACTTTCGCGCATTTTCCGCTGCCACCTGGTGAGCTGCTTCTTAAAGAGAAGAAGCTCTATATAGGAACAGCAACCTTTGCTATTGAAATAGGCGAAGTTCAACCTTCTGGTAAAGCGTTGATGCCAGCTAGCTCCTGGGTAAATGGAGTCAGACTGGATTCTGGTGAGCGCCTTGGTTAAGGCGAGGCGAGATACCTTCAAATCACCCAAACCGGATGCGGTTCGCGTACTTGTCTTTGATGTTCTGACAGAAGTTAATCGGAGAGATGGTTATTCAAACCTTCTGCTGCCAAGCGCTCTAGCGGCATCGAATTTTGATCTTCGTGATAGAGGATTTGCAACGGAGTTGCTCTACGGAACGATCCGAATGCAGGGGCGACACGATTACATTCTGAGTCAGGTCTTTGATCGCCCCATCGATGAAGTTGATGCCGGAATCGTCGATATTTGTCGCCTCGGCGTCCATCAACTCTTTGAGATGCGAGTAGCAACACATGCTGCAGTCTCAGCGACAGTTGAATTGGCGCGAAAGGCGATTGGAGAATCCAAAGCCTCATATGTCAATGCGATTCTGCGCAAGGTGAGCGCGCAGGAGCTCTCTCATTGGTTATCGCCAGCTCAGGAGATCACCGACGATATATCGCGACTTTCGATTATTCACTCTCATCCAGAGTGGATAGTCTCTGCCTACTTTGATCTACTTAAAGATCTTCACAAGGTTGAAGCTGAGTTAATTGCGAATAACACGCCGGCACAACCGACGCTAGTTTCATGGCCTGGGCTGTCTACACAAGAGGATTTGATCGAACTCGGTGGTGTTGCAACAACGTACTCTCCATACGGAGCCAAGGTTGATTTACCACCGGCATCAATTGAGTTGATTCGCCATCGCCTAGCAGGGGTCCAAGATGAGGGATCGCAATTAGTGGCTCATCTCTTCTCGTTGGCTGCACGCGATTCAGAAAGAATTTTGGATCTGTGCGCAGGTCCCGGCGGAAAGGCGGCGCTGCTCTCCAGTATTGCAAGACAGGCTGGCCATACCTTTATAGCGAATGAAGTTTCAGAGGCGAGAGCTGCGCTGGTAAAGAAGGTTGTGAAAGGCGCAGAGGTTTGGGTTGGTGATGGGCGCCAAGTAAAGGAACACGGAGAAAGTTTTGATGCAGTTCTCGCAGATGTACCGTGCACCGGGTTAGGAGCGCTACGACGTAGACCTGAAGTGAGATGGCGTCGCACCTTGCAAGATTTGAGAGAGCTCACAGAGTTGCAATCAGAGCTAGTCGAAGGTGCACTTTCAGTTCTGCGCCCAGGAGGCATCTTTGGCTATGCCACTTGTAGCCCCCATTACGCTGAGACAAGTGCACAGGTGAAGGCGGTTCTTAAGAAGCATCCTGAGCTGGAGCAGATTGATATCACTTCATACTTGCCAGAAAACCTTGAGGGAGCCACGCGAGATGGCGCTCTCTCGCTCTGGGCGAGCGTTCATAATACAGATTCAATGTATCTTGCGCTCTTTCGTAAGAAGATGGATTAGGGTTTAACCATGTTGGGCGAGGTTCGAATTACTCCAAGCATTCTCAACGCCGACAAGTCACATCTGCAAGAAGAGATTGCAAAGATTGCCGCAGTGAGTGATCTATTGCATCTAGATATTATGGATAATCTCTTCGTTCCAAATCTGACGTGGGATTTTGACGCCGCTCACGCGATAATTAAGGGCAGTCCTCTACCTGTGGATTCGCATCTCATGGTTGCCGACGTGGATCAGATAGCCATCTCCTATGCAGAGGTTGGTTCGGCTAGCGTTACTGTGCATGCGGAAGCGTGCGCCAATATTCGCCAAACCTTACGCAATATCAAAGCCCACGGTTCAAGAGCCTCATTGGCCCTCAAGCCTGGAACTCGAATCTCGGATTATGCAGAGTTCTTCGATGAGGTAGATATGGTCTTGATTATGACTGTCGAACCAGGATTCGGCGGGCAGAAGTTTATGGTTGAGATGATGGCCAAGGTCGCCGAGACGAAGAAATTGATTGGTTCACGCGATATTTGGCTACAAGTCGATGGGGGAGTTTCGCTGGAAACAATCGAGATAGCCCGAAGCGCTGGCGCAGATACCTTTGTTGCAGGGAGTGCCGTCTTCTCATCGAGTGATCCCGCGCAGATGGTAAATGCTCTGCGTGCTCGTGCCATCGGACAGTAAACTTAACCCGTGAAGAATTTTGATGAACTGTGGGCCGAGCTAGCTGAGAAAGCTATATCCCGCCCGGTTGGCTCCTCGACAGTTGCAGCCCTTGATGGCGGAGTTCACCAGATTGGAAAGAAGATTTTGGAAGAAGCTGGTGAGGTCTGGCTCGCCGCAGAGCATGAGTCAGATGAGGCGCTAGCTGAAGAAATCAGTCAACTTATCTACCATCTGCAGACCTTGATGCTCGCTCGTGGACTTAAGCCCGAAGATATCTACCGTTACCTCTAATTGCCTTTCTATCTTAGGAGTTGAAAAATGTTACGTATAGCCGTTCCTAACAAAGGTTCGCTAGCTGACTCATCGATCTCGATTCTTAAGGAAGCTGGCTACCGACAGAGAAGCGATTCCCGCGACTTAGTTCTGATTGACCCAGAGAACAACGTTGAGTTCTACTACCTACGTCCACGAGATATTGCCATCTACGTTGGGACAGGAGAGTTAGAGGCGGGCATTACTGGTCGCGATCTATTGATTGATTCAGGTGCCACATCAGAGGAGATTCTCTCACTCGACTTTGGCCGCTCTACCTTTAGATTTGCAGCTCCCGTCGGCAAGAATATGAAGCTTGCAGATATTTCAGGTAAGAGAGTCGCCACCGCCTATCCCGGCTTAGTGGAAGATTTCTTGAGAAAGAATACGTTGACTGCATCCGTCGTCAGGTTAGATGGCGCAGTAGAGAGCAGCGTCAGGCTAGGAGTTGCTGACCTCATCGCCGATGTAGTGAGCACTGGCAATACTCTCAAGCAGGCAGGTCTTGAAATCTTTGGCGATGCAATTTTGATCTCTGAGGCAGTTCTTATCAAGCGTGCAGGAAGCGCACTCAACCCCGAACTTGAAATTCTCATGAGGCGCCTGCAAGGTGTTGTCACAGCTCGACAGTATGTTCTCTTGGATTACGACATTCCAGTTGTCAGCGTAGATAAAGCATGTGCCATTACTCCTGGCCTAGAGTCACCAACAATTTCACCACTTCAAAAGAAGGATTGGGTTGCAGTTCGTGCGATGGTCTTACGAAAAGATACCAATCGCCTTATGGATGAGCTCTGGGCGCTAGGCGCGCGTGGGATTCTGGTAACTGATATCCACGCTTGTCGCCTTTAGTTCTTTAACTACTTACGAAGAGCTCCAGCTTCTTCAATCTCTTCGCGAGTAATACCGAGCAGATAGAGAACTGAATCAAGATAAGGCGCACTGACTGAACTATCTGCGGCTGCTTTTACGGCAGGCTTTGCGTTAAATGCGATTCCAAGTCCTGCAATAGCAATCATGTCGAGATCGTTTGCTCCATCTCCGATCGCGATAGTTTGTTCAAGATCAACGCCTTCGATTTCTGCAAAGTCACGGAGCGCAGTTGCTTTGCCAGCTCGGTCGATAATTGTTCCTAGAACCTTTCCGGTCAAGGCGCCATCTTTGACTTCGAGAGTATTTGCTCGATAGTGCGTTATTCCGAGTTCTTTAATGAGAGGCTCAATCACAGAGGTGAAACCACCTGAGACAACTGCGACGCTATGACCTAATTTCTTAAGCGTCTGCACCAGCGTTCTAGCTCCCGGAGTAAGCGTTATCTCGCCCCTAACCTCATCAAGTGCTGATTCAGGTAGGCCTTCAAGTAGGGCAACTCGTGCAACAAGGCTTTGGGAGAAATCTAGATCTCCACGCATGGCAGCGCTCGTTATCTCCTGAACCTCATTGAGAGCATTTGCCTTTGCAGCAAGAAGCTCTATGACTTCTTGCTGAATGAGAGTTGAATCAACATCCATGACGACCAACTTTTTTGCCCAGCGCATAAGACCGCCAGGGGAGACAGCGATATCTACATTCTGATCAGCCGAGACAACTGCAAGGTTTTGGCGAAGCACGCTCTGGTCAGCGCCCGAGACGATAAATTCGATAGCTGTAACGGGATAACTCGCGGTGCGATGTATCCGTTCGATATTGCCAGAAAGAGATGCGATTGTGCTGGCAATTTCTGCGATTGCTTGCGGAGCAAGAGGCGATCCAAGGGCTACAACATGGAGCAAACCAGATTTGGCTGCAATGGAAGCCATCTCTTGCGTCTGGAAAGAGGTAGCGATATCAACGCCTAATCGTTCGGCGCAGGCGGTGAGATCTTCTTCAATAGCTTGGGCGTGATCTGGGTTGAGGTCTATCAAGATTGTCAGTATCAGACGTTCGCGAATAACTACCTGTTCAATATCTAGAACGGTGATGGCGAAGGGAGCTAAGGTCTCAAAGAGCGCTTGCGTGATTCCAGGGCTATCTATTCCGGAGACCAGTATGAGCCCCGTATAACGCCTGGTATCTGTGCTCACTGAGCGAGGTTATCGCGAATCACTAGAGGCGAGGCGATAATTTCCCTCGATTTGATTGTGAAAGATATATCTTGTGACCCTATGAGTGGCCAGATTGTCTTGGAGTTGCGCGATGTTTCAGTGCGCAGAGGTCAGCGGACGATTCTGGGCCCAATCAATTTTTCGATAACGGCAGGGGAGCGCTGGGTTGTTCTCGGACCCAACGGCGCTGGTAAATCCACTCTCATTCAGATTTTAGCCACACGCACCTTTCCGACGACTGGCACTGTTTCAATTCTTGATAAGACCATGGGAAGAGTGGATCTCTTTGAACTTCGTACTCGAATCGGTATTTGTGGCGCTCTCGTTGCTGAAGATATTCCCTATGAAGAGAAGGTTCGCGATGTTGTGCTCACCGCAGCATATGCAGTCTTAGGACGTTGGAATGAGGCCTATGACCTATGGGATGAGTCGCGAGCGGTTGCGCTCTTAACTACCTTCGGTGTTCGTGATCTTGCCGATCGCGAATATGGAACTCTGAGTGAAGGTGAACGAAAGCGCGTTCAGATTTCCCGTGCTCTGATGGCAGATCCGGAACTTTTGCTTTTAGATGAACCAGCTGCAGGGTTGGATTTAGGTGGGCGAGAGGATTTGTTGAAACGGTTCTCTATCTTTGCCTCCGATCCAGCAGCCCCTGCATCTATTCTGGTCACTCACCATATTGAAGAGATTCCTACTGGAACCACACATGCACTCATACTCAAGGATGGTCAGGTAGCAGTATCTGGACCGATTGGTGATGTGATTACCTCCGAACATATGTCTGCAGTCTTTGAGTTGGCGATGGATGTTAATTTCGATGGTTCGCGCTTCTTCGCCCGTGCACGTTAGTTGGCAACGCCTTCTTGAACCACTGGCGCCTGAGATTGATCAAATTCTCGAGCGGATTGAAGACGAGATAACAGCGCCATTTCGTGGATCAATTTTCAGGGCGTTGGAGCTAGATCTTGAGAAAGTAAGGGTTGTGATCTTTGGTCAAGATCCGTATCCAACCCCAGGTAATGCGATGGGGTTGGCGTTCTCGATTCCACCGGAGATATCTAAAATTCCGGCATCCCTTCGCAACATATTTCAAGAGCTAGAGAGCGATGTTGGAGTAGAGAAACCTGTAAGCGGGGATCTCTCTTCCTGGGAAAGTTCTGGCGTACTACTTCTTAATCGTGTGCTGACAACGCGAATTGGCGAGAGCGCCGCGCATGCAAATCTTGGCTGGCAACGCATAACCGACTTCATCGCAAAAGAGCTAGGTTCTCGTGGCGTAGTTGCAGTTCTGTGGGGAAAGAGCGCCCAAGAGTTATCTCAGTACTTTCAATATCAGATTAGCTCGGCCCACCCTAGTCCACTCAGCGCCTATCGAGGTTTCTTCGGTTCTAAACCATTTTCACGAACCAACGACCTACTGGTTGCCCAAGGTAGAGAGCCGATTGATTGGAGCCTATAAAAAAGTAAGCCCGCACCTTTCGATGCGGGCTTACTTCTATTTCAGTGTTGGAAGTTTAACCAACCCAAGTGTTAATTGGTGATGATAAGAAGTAGACCATGAACAACCCAGCGACGAGAAGAAGCAAAGGATGTACTTCCTTGCG
>CAZSWE010000019.1:5310-15049 GCA_964610715.1 uncultured Candidatus Planktophila sp. | reverse complement strand
TTTTTTCCTGGCTTATCTGTCTTAGCTATCGAATCGGGGCCGCCGTTGACCATTGCAAAAGCAAGAACTCCGATCCGCATTCCTCTGACTTTGTACACCCGGCCGTGATAAGCGCTCTCACTATTTTTGCCACCGCCAACATAACTAATTCCAGCAGCTTTAAGGTTTTGCAAGGTATCCATAAATCCTGGAAGCCCGTAGTCATGGCTGTGGTTATTGGCAACTGTTGCAACGTTAAAGCCAATCTCTTTAAGAGCTTTTAGGAAAGCAAGATCTGTCTTGAAGTTGTATTCTTTCTCTTCCTTTACATCCGCATCAGTGACTGCAGTCTCGAGATTGAAGATGTTGAGATCACCTGATCTGAAATACTTCTTGAGGGTTGGCAGCGCCTCACGCTTAATGGCTTTTTCACCGTGAACATCACCAACAACGTGAATGATGATGTCCTTATTTGATTTCTTATGCGCTAAAGCTTGAGAGTGGCTAAAAATCACTTGAGAACTGATTGCGAAAATTGAAAGAAATATCGCAATCTTTGATTTCATAATTGAATCTTAGGTGAGTGTCCCCGGCGGGAGTTGAACCTGCGACCTACCGCTTAGGAGGCGGTTGCTCTATCCACTGAGCTACGGGGACCTATTCATTTTTTACGCGATAACTTGGCAAAGGTTATCTCTATGGCTAGCCTTGGGCTAACACGCTCAACAATGGTCGTGTGTAATAAAGAATGAAAGGCCACCCATGAAAGCGCTCGTTATCGGCGCAGGCGGAGTTGGCAGTGCAATCGCAAATATCGCATCACGTCGATCATTTATCTCTGAAATGATCATTGCAGATCGCAATCTGTCACGCGCAGAAGCAGCCGTAACCAAGTTAAAAGACTCTCGATTCTCCGCAGCGGAGGTGAACGCCGCAGAACTTGAAGATGTCCGAGCTCTCATTCGTAAGGCAAACCCAGATATTGTTGTGAACGCGGTAGATCCGCGTTTTGTGATGCCTATCTTTTTGGCGTGCGAAATTGAAAATGTAAATTACATGGATATGGCGATGTCACTATCGCGCCCACATCCTCATTACCCAAATAGCGAAACCGGCGTAAAGCTTGGTGACGAACAATTTGCTCGCGACTGGAACTGGTGTGAACGTGGCATCTACGCAGTCGTTGGTATGGGCATTGAACCTGGTATGAGCGATGTATTCGCTCGTTATGCATCCGATGAGCTCTTCTCGCGTCTTGATGAAGTGACTGTCTTTGACGGTTCAAATCTGACCGTTGAGGGCGCTGACTTTGCTCCATCGTTTTCTATCTGGACAACGATTGAAGAATGTCTCAATCCCCCATTGGTTTGGGAAGATGGTCGCGGTTGGTATACAACTGAGCCATTTAGCGAGCTTGAGGTATTTGATTTCCCTGAAGGAATCGGACCAGTCGAGTGCGTCAACGTTGAGCACGAAGAAGTGGTTCTTATCCCGCAGAAAGTCGATGCTAAGAAAGTTAAGTTCAAGTATGGACTTGGCTCTGAATTCATCTCAACGCTAAAGACAATTCATATGCTGGGGATGGATCGCAAGGAACAGATCACCGTGCAAGGTGTTGCTGTTTCACCTCGCGATATCTTGGCGGCATCTCTGCCAGATCCTGCAACTCTCGGAGAACGTATGCGTGGAAAGACTTGCGCTGGCACTCTTGTGAAGGGTCTTGATAAAGAAGGTAAGCCAAAGGCTGTCTACATTTACAACGTCGTTGATAACGCGTGGTCTATGGAGAATTACGGAGATCAAGCAGTTGTATGGCAGACCGCAATCAACCCAGTGATTGCTATGGAGCTTATTCATAAGGGTGTTTGGCAGCCAGAAGGCGTCAATGGCCCTGAATGGTTTGCACCTAAGCCATTCTTGGAGTTAGTTTCAGAGTATGGATCTTCATGGCATATCCGTGAAGAGGATACAAAGGGGATTGTTGTCTGATGACTTCAACAAGGTGGGCTCTCGTCACTGGTGCAACTGCAGGCATTGGCGAGAGTTTCACCCGTCTTCTCGCAGCTAAGGGTTATAACGTCGCACTTGTTGCGCGCGATGAAGCAAGGCTGCATGAACGCGCTGGCGCTTTGCGTGAAAAGTATGGAGTGCAAACATTTGTGCTTCCAGCAGATCTAGCAACAGAAGCTGGCTGTAAGGCTGTTGAGGATTACATCTCTTCTTATCCAATTGAAGTGCTGATCAATAATGCAGGATTTGGAATCAAATACCCATTCACAATGAGTGCGCTGCAAGCTGAGCAAGAGCTATTGGATGTTCTGGTGCGCACACCCATGAGATTGATGCATGTGATCTTGCCAGGTATGAAGGAACGTAACTCCGGCGTCATTATCAATGTTTCGTCAGTGGCAAGCTTTATTGCAGGTGGCACATATAGCGCAGCAAAGTCTTATCTGACTGTGCTGACTGAAGCTGTTAATACTGAGGTAAAGAGCACCAACATTAAAGTCTCAGCTCTCTGCCCAGGATTTACGCGCACGGAATTTCATCAGCGCGGCAAGATGAAGATGAGCGGTCTGCCCGACTTTATGTGGCTGAACTCAGATAAGTTGGTTGAGCAATCCTGGAAAGATGCTCAAGCCAACAAGCCTGTCAGTATTCCTGGATGGCAGTACAAACTACTTGTTGCAATTGTTTCTATCGCACCAAGAAAGTTCGTTCGCAATATTGGAATGAATATTCGTAAAAAGCAGAGGACTTAACGACCACGGCGGCTATTGCCACCACGGTATCCACCACTCTTACCTGAACCACCGCGACGGCTTCCGCCAGAGCGCGAACCACCTTGTGGGCCCTTACGCTCAACGATAGGTGGAATATAAGGAACACCTGTTGGCTCCTGCGCACCAGTGATCACCATCAATTTTTCATCGAGTGGGCGAACATCGTGGAACTTAGGAGTTACTCCTGCACGAGAAAGCAGGCCAGTAACGGCGCGCTGATTCTTAGAGGATGAGAGCGTTACAACTGTTCCTGATTCGCCAGCGCGAGCTGTACGACCGGAACGGTGCAAGTAATCCTTGTGATCTTGTGGCAGATCAACGTGCACAACAAGTGAGATTCCATCTACGTGGATTCCGCGAGCTGCAACATCTGTTGCAACAAGTGCTGAATTCTCTTGTTCCTTAAAGAGAGCAAGTGTGCGGGTACGAACTGCTTGTGACTTTCCGCCGTGCAACGCACCAACTGGCACACCTGCGTTAGCAAGCTTGTCAGCGAGGCGATCTGCACCACGTTGCGTCTTCACGAAGAGAATTGTCTTTCCGTTACGAGCAGCAATCTGAGAAGTGATGTCATCTTTATCGCCTGGGTGCATCTGAAGAACATGGTGTTCCATGGTTGAAACCGAAGCGCGGTCATTTTGCAATGAGTGAGTCTTTGGGTTCTTGAGGTACTGGCGAACGAGTGAGTCAACACCGCGATCGAGAGTTGCTGAGAAGAGAAGACGTTGTCCATCAAGATTTGCCTGATCAAGAATTTCCTTCACAACTGGAAGGAATCCCATATCTGCCATCTGATCTGCTTCATCAAGAACAGTAATCTGTAGTTGATCAAGCTGAACTTCATTCTTATTGAGCAAGTCGATAAGACGTCCTGGAGTTGCTACCAAGATGGCTGTTGCCTTACGCATTGCAGTGATCTGCTTTGCATATGGCATTCCGCCTGCGATAACTACTGATTCATGTCCTACTGCGCGCGCAAGCGGGCGAAGTACTTCATCAATCTGCTGCGCAAGTTCGCGGGTAGGGGTCAAGATAAGTGCCAGTGGCTTATGAGGGCGCGCGACCTTATCTGAAATATTTGTGAGCAAGGCAAGGCTAAATGCCAGAGTTTTTCCTGAACCAGTCTGTCCGCGCCCCAAAATATCGTGGCCGGCGAGCGCATCAGGAAGTGTTGCGATCTGGATTGGGAATGGATGTGTAATGCCTTGCGCGCTCAGTGCATTAGCAAGAGCTGGTGCAATTCCTAGGTCACGGAATGAAGTTGTTACTTCAGTCAGTGGAGTTGCTTCAACGAGGTTGGCATCTGCCAAGTTCACTGAAATGTAATTATCATCTGCGCCGAAATCAACCGCTGCCTTGTTATGAGTCTTTGATGCGCGGAAATCATCGCGCGCATACGCTGGTGATTCATTACGTGAATCGTTGCGGCGATCGCGTGGTGGCTTTGCAGGTGTGCGCGGAGAATCTCCACGACGTTGAGCTGCAGATTGTGGCGCTGCCGGATTATATTTTTCGCGCTTCTGCGGAATAAAGTTTGGACGGCCGTCATCAGAGTGAGCAACCTTCGCCTTGACTGCTTCGCGACGAGTAGTTGGACGCACATCTGATTTCGCTGGGCGCTCTAAACGCTCTGGGCGGAATGGACGATCTGCCTTAAATGGGCGCTCTGCACGTTCGGTGCGATCTGCGACAAACTTGGCTGCGCGTGATGGCGCTTTACGAGGTGGCTTTGCAAAGGTGCGCTCTTCGCGGCTCTGCTTTGGATTTCCCTTTGGTGCGCCTTCAATATTCTTTGACTTCGAAGCGGTGCGCTCTTGGAAACGCTGTGCACGTAACTTAGAACGATCAGCTAAGCGAACTTCCTTCTTGGTTACTGTTTCGCGATCTGAATAACGCTTTGTTGGCGCGCTCTTTGCAGGAGCTGCACTCTTTGCAGGGGCAGCCTTCTTTGAGAATGTGGACTTCTTTACGGGAGCTGCCTTCTTCGCTGCCTTTTGAGCAGAGGTATGGCGAGGCTTTCCTTTAGCGGCGCGACGAGCTTTTCCGGGCGCGGCAGTACGTGTTTGTAGAGACATGAAAAATGACACCAATCGAGACGACAAGCGCGTCTCGGTTAGATGGCCAAACTAGTTTGAAACTAGCGCCACCAGGGTCTTGATAAGACTCGCAAGTAAGTGGCCATTCGGCTCACTTTGGGGGGAAGTACATCGGTGCGGATGCATCGATGGGTTAATCATACAGGGTCAAAGGTGGCTCGATTACCAGGGCTAATTCACATGAAATTCAATGGCGCTACCGCCAAGTCACGCTCAATTTCTAAATCTCCCTCGGTACCATAGCCAAGTATCTAATGGAGGTTTTCATGTTTCGCAAAGTATCAGTCGCCCTACTTGCTTCGCTTGTCGTTCTTACGGGAGTAACCGCTCCAGCAGCAAATGCGGCAACAAAAATCAGTAACGGAGTCGCCTGCTCAAAGGCAAATTCAGTGAAAACTGTAAGCGGCTACAAGTACCGTTGCGTGAAGAACCCATTGGTAAAGAATGCAAAGCTTACTTGGCTCTCATTTGAATGTCTGACAGCAACAAAGCAGTGGCAGACAGCAACCAAGGCGCAACGCGATCTCGTGAACGTAGCAGATCAGACCGCAGCACTTGATGCTGAATACGCCGCTGCAACTGCTTCACTTGCCAGCACAACTGCAGCTCTTGAAAAAGCTCGAGCGCAGGTAACGCAATTCCAGGCGCAGATGAATGCCTCGACAAACTCAACAGAGAAGTCAAAGCTGGCAACTGCTGTATCAAAGCTAGCAAATGCAGTTCTGGTACTCAGCGGCTCACGTTCAAAGCTGCAAACTCAGGTAAGTGACCTTGAATCAAAGAAGGCGCTCCTTCAATCTGCTCCAGAGCAGTTGAAGGCCAATGCAACTGATGCTCGCGCATCAGCTGGCCTGCTCTGCGCTAAGGGGTTCTAACTCAGCGCTAAAGAAGACGCTTTAAAGTAAGGCTTCCCCTATTTATAGGCGGAGGCCTTACTTATTTAATCTGTAGATGCATCGAGCGGTGAAATGGCTTCCGGCTGCGCTTCTGACCTTCCATTTTGCGGCGAAGATTTATACGCCAGGGCAATCTCTACTCTTGGATTTGCTCGCCTACAACATAATCTGGATAGTTGCCGTAATTGCAATTACCCAAGCCCCTCTAATGAACGATCCAATTGCACTGGCGTGCACATGCTTAGCAATCTCATTCTGGGGAATTGGCTCATCTCTCAATAGTTATAGCAACTTCTATAGCGTCGGCGAAAGCTCTGATTTACTGGCGCAGATTTGCTACACGCTCTTCTATCCCTTTGCCCTGATTGCTCTTCCCCGAGTGGTTACACGTGGGCGAAAACTCAACCCGATTGAGCTCTTAGATGCTGCCATATTCGGCCTTGGTATCTCATCGATTGCTACTGCGCTCTTTATCTCACGAGTCTTTCCAGATTCACTCATCAATCTACAAGATCAATTCTTCTCGCTGCTCTTTCCTATCGGAGATTTACTTCTGCTGACACTTTCTGCAGTTGCCGCAATTACACATCGCTTACATCCCAGAGCGCTCTTTCTCTTTCTTGGGTTTGCACTCTTTAGCCTGTCGGATCTGCTATTTCTCTGGCTTGCTATCAACGAGAGTTACCAATTTGGTCAGCTAAGCGATGATGGATGGCTTCTTGGAATTGTTCTCATCGCACTTTCATTCTGGTCGATACCTGCGCGCGATGGACGCGAAATCACTATCCACCCAATCTTTATTGCCATCTCTGTATTTATTAGTCCGACTCTCCTTGCATATTCAGCACTTCGCCCTGGAGCCTTTCCTATCTTCATAATCGCTCCCACAATTGCAACTTTATTCTTGGCCTTTATTCGCATGACGATCGTTATCAGGCAAGCGCGAAACTTAGGTGAAGAGAAGGTATTGGCGCGCACCGATGAGCTAACGGGCCTTCCTAATCGCAGAAGGTTGATTGCAGATTTAGAGACCTTTTCAAAGAGCGAAGGCGCTCTTCTGCTCCTTGACCTCAATCAATTTAAACCAGTCAATGATCAATATGGCCACGAATTTGGCAATCTTGTTCTGCAACAAGTGGCGCAAAGATTTAGTCGCTCACTCCCTACTGGCGCCGTCCTTGCCCGTTTAGGAGGCGATGAATTTGGCGTCTTAGTGAGCGGCACATACGAGCAGACGCTGGAAACTGCCTATGCGCTGGAAGCAACGCTGAGCTATCCCTTTGTGATTGAGGGCAACACCGTCAAGATCGGTGTGAGTATCGGCCATGTGCAAAATGATGGTTCGCATAACGCCTTAGAGCGAGCAGATGCTGCGATGTATGAAGCAAAGCGGAGCGGAGTTGGAGTTGTGCGCGCTCAGCCAGTCTTATGAAGCTTTAACTTGATTCCAACAAAAGATCCTAGGAATACAAAGATGAAGAAGATCCATCCAGAAACTGCAAATGCTTGAGTACCCGAAAGCAGCACACCGATGGTGCAGCCGAGTGAGGTCATCGAACCCCAACCTAAGGCGACTCCGCCGAGCAACGCTGTGCCAGAATTTGTGACGGTAAGACGTGATGGCTTAAAACGTCCGCCAGCAAAAGCTGCAGCAAATGATGATCCGATGATGCCAATGACGAGCCAGCCATTATTTGTCAGCGTCTCGGTCACCACAGCAATACAACCTGCCATGCGATCGAGGCCAGTCAGAGTCTCTGGCCCAATTCCATTGGAATTCATAAAGGTGCGCGCAGTTGTGCTCAATTGACGCGTGACGCCAAGAGGTTCGACGCGAAGGTATGCCACAGTGCCAACAACGCCAACCAACAAACCTGTCGTGATTGGACTCCAACGTTCGAAGATTAATTTCTTAAGTGTTTGGCTCAAGGAAAGTGTGCTGGCGCTACTTCTAATTGGCTCTGAGTTAACGCCCTTTTTCATCACGAAGATTGCTAGCGCCAAAAGAACTGCCATCGTTAAAACGAGCGAGCCTGAATATCCAATGTAATGCGGCAACCACAGAGTTGGCGCATCAGAGATTGCGTTGAGATAGAACCAGTTCCAGGTAAGGAATGCGAGAACAAAACCACCGAGGGTTCCAATCAGCGCAGGTATTGCGCGCAAATAACCTTGGCCTAATCGATACAAGTGGCCGCTGATGCACGCACCAGAGAGCGCCATACCAATTCCAAAGGTAAATGCAGAGAGCGCCAAGACCCAACTGACTGGTCCAATGTGGGCTGCAGGTGGCAGGCGATCTGTAGTTGTATCAGGTAAGAACTGTCCGAAGATCAGCGCATAACCAACTGATCCAGTGGCAATAGCAACGAGCACAGAGAGAAATGGCGTTGTGTTCTTATCTTCAATCCCGTCCCGGAAGATGCAGAAGAAACAGAAACGACCGCGCTCGAGCAAGAGCCCCAAGCTGATACCAATCAAGAGTGAAATCGGCGCCGTTGAGTTGCTGGTATTTGACGAGAGAATAAATGCAGTAAGTAGAAGCGCTGCAATTACTGCAAATGAGATTGCGGTGCGGATCTTTTCCGCACGGGTCCAGGTAGAAGCAGCAGCCCCGATGGTGCTGGGGCTGCTGCTCTGCTGTGGATTAATTGAAATTACGCTGCTCCCCAGATAGTTCCAGCGTTGTTAACGATTGGAACACCGACAGAGTTACCGTATTCAGTCCATGAACCGTCGTAGTTCTTTACGTTGTATCCCAAGATTTCGCTCAAGACGAACCATGTAAGTGATGAGCGCTCTCCGATACGGCAGTAAGTAATGATGTTCTGCTTTCCATCGACGCCCTTATCTGCGTAGAGCTTCTTTAGCTCTGCAACAGTCTTAAAGGTTCCATCTGCATTCACATTTGCACCCCATGGGACGTTGATTGCACCTGGGATGTGGCCTGCACGAACTGCAAGTTCCTGAAATCCTGGAGCTGCGAAGATCTTGCCGTTGTATTCATCAGCGCCGCGGATATCGATGAGATCTGCCTTCACGCGCTTCTTTGCAACTGGAAGAACATCATTAATTAGCGTCGCACGAAGAGCCTTATCAGCCTTTGTTGCAACAAAGTTACCTGCTGGCAACGTTGGTACCACTGTTGTAAGTGGACGACCATCCTTCTCCCACTTCACACGACCACCATCAAGGACGCGAACATCCTTCTGACCGTAGATGTTAAAGATCCATGCGCCCCATGCGGCGAACCAGTTGTTCTTATCTCCGTAGAGAACAACAGTGGTGTCATCGCTGATACCAGCCTTCTGAACCAGCTTGCTGAAGTTCTTTGCATTGATGATGTCGCGGTTTACTGTGTCAACGAGATCTGTGTGCCAGACAAACTTAATTGCATTCTTAATGTGGCCACGCTCGTAAAGTCCTGCTTCAGTGCTTACTTCGATGATGCGAACCTTAGGGTTATCAAGGTTTGCTTCCAACCAATCAGGTTGTGCAACTGCACGAGCCTGGTTCTTTGGTGCGGCGTTTGCTGGAACTACTCCAATAGTTGAAACGAGTCCAGCAACGACTGCTGCTGCAAGTGCTTTCTTCAAGATAGACATTATTTTTCCATTTCTAAGAGTGAATTTGATTTAAGGTAAAGCAACAAAAAAATTAAAAGGTTTGAGGTATTACTTAAAGACAGCAGCTGGTGCTGGTGATGCGGCAGTAGTCAATAACGCGACGCTTAATGAAGAACATCGTGACTCACTTTCCGCTTAGTTGTTGCTAGGTGAGAAAGATAAAGAGAAAAACTGAGAATGTAAAAACGCTAACTGTTTGCAGATGCGATAAGAAACTATTTTTTCTTCACAATAGGCTGCTCGGGCTTATCTGCTTTGATCTCTTTCAGCCGTTCAAGTGATTCAACTCTCTCGAGTGCGTGATCCACAATGCGTTCTGGGTAACCGTGCGAATATCCATCGAGAAATAGCCATGGTTC
>CAZSWE010000019.1:0-5210 GCA_964610715.1 uncultured Candidatus Planktophila sp. | reverse complement strand
CCATAACGTTCATATTCATCTGAGATATGTACTTCAGATACTCCATACATCTCAATAAGTTCTTTCAATACTTCCACTTGATCACCTTCGATGATGTGCAAGCAATTGCCTAAAGAATCATCGAGTGCGCGAAGTGATTGCCCCATATATGCCAGCAACTTGTCGCCTGCTTCAGCAATCTGTGCCTTATCAAGGATGAAGACAGGAACGATTTCATCGCTACCTTCGATTGCTGCGTTGAGCGCTGGGTGATCACCCACGCGCAGGTCTCTGCGAAACCAGACGATATTTCGCACAGACATCGGCAAGCTACTTGTGTAGCTGCTCGACAGAGCCGTCCCAACCCTTTACATCTTCAGGCTTACGAGGAGCCTTTCCGACGTAGCGAGCAGATGGACGAATCAAACGGCCAGTGCGCTTTTGTTCCAAGATATGTGCAGACCATCCTGCAGTACGAGCTGCAGTAAACATTGAAGTAAAGAGCGGTGCTGGAACTTCTGCGAAGTCCAAAATAATGGCTGCCCAGAATTCCACGTTGGTTTCAAGGACGCGATCTGGTTGACGCTCATGAAGTTCTTTAAGCGCAGCCTTTTCAAGAGCTTCTGCAACTGCGTAGCGAGGGGCGTTAAGTTCCTTTGCTGTGCGGCGAAGTGTACGTGCGCGTGGATCTTCGGCGCGATAGACGCGGTGACCGAATCCCATCAAACGTTCCTTGCGATCGAGAAGATCCTTTACATACTTTTCAGCATTGCCGGTCTTCTCTACTTCTTCAATCATGTGCAATACACGTGATGGTGCGCCACCGTGAAGTGGACCTGACATCGCACCGATTGCACCTGAAAGCGCCGCACAGACATCGGCACCAGTTGATGCAATGACGCGACCAGTAAAGGTTGAAGCATTCATTCCATGTTCTGCCGCCGATACAAAGTAAGCATCGATTGCGCGAACGTGAAGTGGATCTGGTTCTCCGCGCCAACGAATCATCATGCGCTCAACAACTGTATGCGCCTTATCAACTTCTGATTCAGGAATCATTGGATTGAAAAGTCCACGAGCTGCTTGGGCAAGGTAGGAAAGAACCATGACAGAGGTACGAGCTAAGTTGCTACGCGCTTCTTCATCTGAAATATCAAGAATTGGCTTAAAGCCCCACGCTGGAGCAAGCATTGCAATCGCAGATTGAATATCTACGCGAACATCACCTGAGTGAACAGGCAGTGGGAATGGCTCAGCATTTGGAAGACCTGGATTAAATTCATCATCAACAAGAAGTCCCCAGACGTTTCCGAATGAGACGCGACCTACGAGATCATCGATATCAACGCCACGGTAACGAAGCGCGCTACCTTCTTTATCTGGCTCTGCAATTTCAGATTCAAATGCAATTACGCCTTCAAGACCTGGCTTGAAATCATCTGACACGGTGCGCTCCTTAGGCTGTAGCTCTTCTTGCGGGCAATTCTGCACCTCCCGCGGGGGTGCTGACCACCACATGGTGCGAGGATGCACTCAATCCGAAAGTGAGGTTCGATACACCTATGAGCAACGATGACCTCACTCGCGATTCCATCAGAGCGATGCGCCGTTCCTATGGCGAGGTCGGCCTTGAATCACTTCCCGACGATCCATTCGCTGCCTTTTCCAGCTGGCTGAAAGAGGCCGCTGATAATCCTGTCATCGTCGAAGCAAATGCGATGGTGCTCTCTACATTGGGCGGCGATAACAACGGCAACGATGCAATCTCTACTCGCACTGTTCTATTGAAAGATATTTCGCAGGGTGGATTTACCTTCTTCTCTAATTACTCATCGCGCAAAGCGCAAGCAATTGAAATGAATTCTCAAGTCACCTTGCTCTTTCCTTGGTATGCCATGGAACGCCAAGTTTCGATTAGTGGATTTGCAGAAAAGATTGAACGTTCAGAATCAGACGATTACTTTGCAACAAGACCATGGTCATCACAGATTGGTGCATGGGCATCTGCACAATCAGCGCCCCTTGCAACTCGCGAAGAGTTAGAGCAACGTTTTGCTGGCGCTGCGCAAAAATGGCCCGAAGGAACAACAGTTCCATGCCCGCCGCATTGGGGCGGTTATCGCGTTACTCCGGTCAGCATCGAATTTTGGCAGGGCCGTTACTCGCGCTTACATGATCGCTTGCGCTATGAGCGGGCTAACACCAATTCCGATTGGGAAGTACATAGGTACTACCCGTAGTCTTGCCCCATGAGCGATGCCATTGTTATTCCAGATAATTTAAAGCCACGCGATGGACGTTTTGGTTGCGGTCCATCAAAGATTCGACCAGAAGCGTTAGCGGTTCTGACAGCACCTGGTAGCGAATACATTCTCGGAACATCGCATCGCCAGAAGCCAGTAAAGAACGTTGTAAAGAGCGTTCGTGAAGGCCTTAGCTCTCTCTTCTCACTTCCAGAAGGTTACGAAGTGATCTTGGGTAACGGTGGCTCAACCGCGTTCTGGGATATCGCAACTTTCGGACTTATCGAAGATCGCTCACAGCACCTTGTCTTCGGTGAATTCTCATCAAAGTTTGCAGCTGCCGCTAAAGAAGCTCCATTCCTAGGCGAGCCAACAGTCATCAAATCTGAACCAGGCACACACCCAGCAGCATCTGCTGAAGCCGGTATCGATGTCTATGCACTTACCCATAACGAAACTTCAACTGGCGTTGCTATGAACATTAAGCGCCCTGCCGGAACAGATGGAGCGCTCGTACTTGTTGATGCAACCTCTGCAGCTGGCGGACTAGAAGTAGATGCCAAAGAGTTTGATACCTATTACTTCGCACCACAGAAATCTTTCGCATCCGATGGTGGGTTGTGGTTTGCACTCATGAGCCCTGCAGCTATCGCTCGCGCTGAAAAGATTAAGGCCGGCGGTCGTTGGATCCCAGCCTTCTTTGATTTAGTCACAGCGATCGAAAATTCACGCCTTGATCAGACCTATAACACCCCAGCGCTTGTCACCTTGATGCTGCTCGATGAACAACTGAAGTGGATGAATGCAAATGGTGGGTTGAAGTTTGCCGCAGGTCGTAGCGCAGATTCAGCATCACGTCTTTACGGATGGGCTGAAAAAACCAGCTACACAACTCCATTTGTGACAGATCCTGCACAGCGTTCTAAGGTTGTTGGAACAATTAACTTTGACGATGCAATCGATGCCACCAAGGTAGCTGCCGCCCTTCGTGCAAATGGAATTGTAGATACAGAGCCATATCGCAAGCTCGGTAAGAACCAGCTTCGTATCGGTATGTTCCCGGCAATCGACCCAGCTGATATCGATGCGCTAACAGCATCTATCGACTACGTCGTAGCCAACCTTTCATAGTGACTCACACAATCAAGCGGGACAGATATTTCTGGACCGTTGCATTTCAAACTGTCTGCGTCAATATCTTCTTAGGTAGCTTTGGACCAACCCAGCCGCTGCTTCGCGCAGATCAAGGCACATCACTGACTATTGCAGGACTTCATGGAACTTCGATTGGGCTGGCCTCTGTCTTTGCGGGTCTTGCTAACCCTCACATCGCTCATCGCTTTGGTAGAACCAAGACAGCCTGGATTGGGCTCTTAATCTTCTCCATTGGAATCATCGCCTTTGTGGCATCGCCTTCTGTTCTCTTCTCAATTCCAACAGCCTTTGTTACTGGCTTTGGAGTTTCAATCACCATCAATAACGCACTGACTGCAATTACATCTCACTACAAAGAGATGTCACCGATGGCGCTGACACAAGCAAATGCCATCGCATCGTGTGGTTACGTGGGTGGAACTCTGATTGTTGGAACCATTGCCAATAACTACCGCGACTACTGGCGCCTTGGCATGTTGATTGCTATTCCAGCCGTTGTGATTCTCTATTTGATGCGCGACAAAAGCCCTGAGGTACATGTTCCAGATGAATCTGGTCCACAAACCGGAAAGTTATCTCGCGAATTTTGGTGGTCGTGGTTAGGTTTTGTTGCCTGTATCGCCAGTGAATTTGCCATTTCATTCTGGGCAGCAGCGCTGATCATTGATCGCACCGATGCATCCCCTGCTATCTCCACGTTAACAGTTGCAGCCTTTGGAACCGGCATGGCTCTTGGTCGCTGGTATGGCGGTCGCGTCTTAAAGCACTTTGCACTCGATACCCAGTTGATTATCTTTATTGGGGTACAGACAGTTGGATTTGCCATTCTTTGGTTCTCACACGATTTACAGATCAGCTTCCTTGGCGTATTGATTGCAGGCTTAGGTGTTTCTAATCAATTCGCACTGGCTTCCCTTCGCATGATTGATTTCAGCGAAGGCCGCCCTGATTTAGCAGTGGGTAGAAGCTCAAGCGCGGCAGGCCTTGCCATCGCAGGATCACCATTCTTACTTGGCGTCCTTGGCGATCAATTCGGAATTTCAAGAGCCTATTTAATGGTGCCAGTTCTTCTCTTTATCTCATACATCATTGTTCAACTCGTTCCATCACACGTTCCACAGAAAGTATTGGAAGATAATGAACTTTAAAGTCCGCCGCCTGATAACAATTTTGACGCTGGTAGTACTAGTAGTACTTATCTTTTTAGGATAGTTGATACTCGTAAATCATCTGGCTTCTGTAACTTATCTTTAAAGAAGACCCAGAGCAGCGTTGCCGCAACCAGTGGAATCACGCCACAGATAAAGATTGTCTCGCGCACACCCACCGCTTCAGTCATATACCCAATAAAGAGTGAGCCCAAGGGAGTGCCTCCCATAAAGATTAAGAGATAGATTCCCATCACGCGCCCACGCACCGCTGGATCGCTATTGACCTGCACATAAGAATTGGCGCTGATTAACATCGCCAGCGCTGATACTCCACCAATAGGTAGCCAGAGCGAGTAGACCCAGTACGTCGGCATAAATGCAGTTGCGATAACAACGAGTGAAAAGACAACTCCAAGGCGCACCACCAACATGCTGTCTCTAAATCTTTCTAAGCGCGCACTGATAAGCGCCCCAGCAAGAGATCCAATTGCAACATAAGTACCCAGCAACCCATAGGAGGCGGGACCTTTACCAAACTCTTTTGTAGCCATCAGCGCGTTAAAGATCTGAAAGTTAAGTCCAAAGGTGGAGGCAAAGAAGATCAGCGCCATCACAACATATAAATCGGGGCGGGCCATCGCATAGTGCAGCCCTTCGCGGATTGTGCCCAGTGTCTTCTCCT
>CAZSWE010000018.1:6775-15061 GCA_964610715.1 uncultured Candidatus Planktophila sp. | reverse complement strand
CGGTCAGGAATTTCATCGTGCGCGCCGGCAAACATCACGCGCTGGTAATCGCGAGCGCTCTTGGCAGTAACTGGCGCCTGTCGCAAAGTTTCAGTAATCGTTGCAAATTCAGATGATGGAAATACGTAGAGGCAACGCTCTTGGCCTTTAGTGATCACAAGGCCTGCTGAGAGCTCGTCGCGGAACTTGGCGGGGAGGATAAGACGGCCTTTTTCATCAAGGCGCGGTTCGTGAGTGCCTAGAAACATTCTTCGCGCCCCCTTCCCCAAGTGGCCCTGTGAGCGTGAAATTCCTGCTCAATTCCCCACTTTACACCACTTTCCTCCTTTTTCAACCACCTTTCCCCATTATTTTCCCTAATCCGCCCCACCCCTCCCCACCTATTTTTGGGCGCAAAAAAGCCCCAACCGAATCGGTCAGGGCTTGGGATCTATCCGCTAGCTACTGCTGGTCGAAGTCCCTACGGTTCCAGCGCTCTTCTAGGCGCTCTGAGAACGAGGTGCGAGCACCCTTTTCACGAGGCGCACGGTTTGTTGTCAGAGCTGAGAGCGAGCGGGCAATGAGAACCACTCCGACGAGAGCTACGAGAAAGCCAGCTACTCCTAGCGGGGTTATCTGAGAGATAAGGCCAGCGAAGAGAATTGCTACCCCCGCCAGGATTGAGAGAGCGCCAAGTGCAAGGCGTGGTTTAGCCGGGGTCATGGTGCTGCCTGCCAAACGTGACTCTAGACGTGGGTCATCGGTGGCAAGAGCTGCCTCCATCTCGGCTAAGAGGCGACGTTCACGGTCTGAGAGCGACATATTCACACAATAGAACAGAACTTCTTACAGCGCCACTTTTTGTCGCACTACCTTGGAGGGTTACTCCTCGTCGCTGCCACTTTCAGGGCGAATGAGCCTGCCCGGACGGACGCTTCCTCGACCAAAGCGCGCTTGTGCGCGATCGATAGCGGTATCTGCCTCACGCCACCCACGTTCACGTGCACCGAGTTCGAGCTGCACTGGGGCGCCTTCTTGTAGCTGAGAGAGCGAGACTCCAACAAGGCGGATGCGCGCACCTTCATTGCGAAGTGCGAGGTAGAGAGCCTTTACAACTTCGTAGGTGTCGTGGGTGTTATCAATTGCAATCGGCACAGTCTTGGAACGCGTCAAGGATGAGAAGTCAGCAAATTTAATCTTGATGCTGATTGTCTTAGCAAAGAGAGAGCGTTCGCGTAATCGCGCTGTTGCCTTTTCAGTCATACGAAGAAACTCGCGCAAGATTTCTTCAGGGTTATCGAGGTCTTCACTAAAGGTCTCTTCATTGCCAATACTTTTCTCAGGTTCATCAGGAACTACATCACGATAATCGCGCCCCCACGCAAGTTCGTAGAGCGATGCACCGGTGGATTCGCCCAGGGCTCGAATCAACGTTGCGCGCGGAGTATGTGCAATATCAGAGACTGTATGTAGCCCTAACCGCTCAAGTGATTCAGCGGTCTTTGGTCCAACTCCCCAGATAGCGCGCACTGGAAGTGGATGGAGAAATTCAAGGATGCGATCGGACTTTATCTCAAGCATTCCATTTGGTTTGCAATGTTGGGATGCCAGCTTTGCGATGAACTTAGATTGGGCAAGGCCCACAGAGCATGTGATGCCCTCTTCTTTCTCAACCTGTTCGCGAATTTTTGCAGCGATTTCACGGCCTGTACCAAATAACTTCTGCGATCCTGTGACATCGAGAAATGCTTCATCAAGTGAGATTGGTTCAACCAGCGGCGTGTAGGAATGAAAGATTGCCATCACGCGCGCTGAGATTTCAGAGTAGCGATGATGCTCGGGGGCGATAAAGATTGCATGTGGCGCCATTCGCTTGGCTCGTCCCACCGGCATAGCAGCGCGTATTCCGAATTTGCGCGCTTCGTAATTGGCCGAGAGCACAACGCCACGAGCTCCGGCTCCAACGACGAGAGCCTTACCTTTATATTCAGGGTGATCTAGTTCTGCAACCGATGCATAGAAGGCATCCATATCTACATGGAGGATGACCGTCATATCGCCACACTATCTGCTCGGTTACGCCATTGTTCGTAAGCCAAGCGCAAATCCCACACGGCTGTTGCGCGGATAGAGATACCGCGGGCGCCTGTGCGTCGCGTCTGCCCACGTACTAGCAGTAGCGATGTCGAATAGAGCGTTGATGCATGATCGACTTGTGCATCAGGGAAGAAAGTTGAATCGCTGCAACCATAACCATCATCGAGCGTTAAGAAGATGACGCGGCGCCCCGAACGCACCGGTGGTGTTTGGAGCGCAACCTTGACGCCAGCGACAAGAACTGTGGAGTCAGAGCGCTGTGAAAGTAAGTCAGAAGATTTTACGGCGCCGATAGCGTTGAGAAAGGGCGCATAGAAAGTGAGCATATGTTGCGTGACATCCATACCTAAGCGCGCGACTTCGCTAGAGACTTTTTCAGCAGCGTTAAGCGGTTGTAGCCCACTGCTTTCAAGGGCAGGGGGTGCAAAACCAAAGGTGAGTTGCGAACCAGGAAGATGCGCCACTGGTGATTTTTGTAGATCCGTTAAGTGCAGTAAGAGGTCGCGCTGATTGGTATGAATCGAATCAAAGGCGCCAGTCATAATCAGATTTTCAATTACTGGTATAGATGCACCTGACCTGCGATAAAAGTCGGCGAGATCGATGTAAGGCTGACCCTGCACAATTGAAGTTACTTCTTTTTCAGAGATACCAGCAACGCACGAGAGTGCGATTCGCACAGCATCTCCATCGAGAGTGCGTTCGACTCGGTAGTGCGCTGATGATTTATTGATATCAAGGGGTGCGATACCAACGCCCATCTGCCGTACCTCATCGAGCATCAACCGCTTGGGATACATACCTGGGTCGTGCGTGAGGACCCCTGCCATAAAAGCTGCTGGGTGGTGGGTCTTAAGCCAGGCTGATTGATAGGTAGGCAGAGCAAAGGCGGCGGCATGCGCTTTACAGAAACCAAAAGATGCAAAGGCGCGCAGCACATCCCAGATTTCAGTAATAACTTTTAACTCGTAACCACGTTCGGTCGCCGCAGGAAAGAACCAATCGCAGACTTCTTGTTGGCCTGCCTTATCCCCCAGCGCTCTACGTTTTTCATCGGCGGCAGCAAGTGAGATACCAGTCATCACCGAGATAATCGAGATTACTTGTTCGTGAAAGACAACAACGCCTTCAGTTTCAGACAAGATTGGCAGCAAATCAGGATGGATGATCTGCGCTGGGTTCCAGCCATGGCGAGCATTGAGAAAAGGTCGAATCATGTCGCTCTTGACCGGCCCCGGACGAAAGAGTGAGATATCGATAATCAGATCGCTAAAGGTGCGCGGCTCTAGCTTGCCTACTAGCTCGCGCTGCCCCGGACTTTCTACTTGGAAGATACCTAAGGTGCGCGTTGATTGAATAAGAGAGTAGGTCGCTGCATCATCAAGTGGCAGCGCATCGATATCAATTTCTTCGCCGGCAACTCTTTGAATTTCGTGGATGGCATGAGCGATGGTGGATTGCATCCGCACACCCAAGATATCGAGTTTGAGTAGACCGATATCTTCAACATCATCTTTATCAAACTCAACCATAGGAAAACCGCCTGCGTTGAACTGCACAGGTGCGCGATCGAGAAAAGCTGCATCAGATAAGACCATGGCGCAGGGATGCATCGCTAGATGGCGCGGCAGACCATCAAGGCGCGCAGCAAGTGCGATGGTGGCGCGCGTTAATGGCGCAGAGGTGTTGAGGTTCTTTAGCTCTGGAAGTGAGTTAAGCGCTGCCTCGATATTGCCGGCGCGGATATGTGGCATTGACTTTGCCAAGAGATCGATCTCCATCGCTGGCATGCCGAGAGCTGCTCCGGCATCGCGAATGGCATGGCGCGCACGATAGGTATCGACCATTGCAACTGTGGCGCAGCGAGAAATTAACCCAGATTTACTCCAATCAGCTGCGCCATATCTTTTAAAGACCATCTCATAGATTTCAAGTCGTCTGGCAGATTCAACGTCGATATCAATATCAGGAAGTGCACGGCGCAACGGTGAACAGAAACGTTCCATCAATAGACCATGTTGCATCGGATCAACACCAGAGATACCAAGCAAGTGACAGATCAGAGAACCCGCACCGCTACCGCGCGCTGCCACACGGATATCAGCAGCTCGCGCCATATCGGTGATATCTGCAACTGTTAAGAAGTATGACTCGTAGCCCAGAGTTGCAACGGTGGCGAGTTCATCATCGAGTCGCGCACGCGCTTTGGTAATTGTGGCGCTGTCGTTGTAACGCCAATTAATACCCGCTTCAGAGCGTGCACGTAACAAGGTGCGCATACCTGCAGCTGAATCAGCGCCGACAATATGTGGTTCGGGTAGATGGATGCCGCCTAAGCCAATATCGCGCTGCGGTGATAAGACGGCTCGTTCGGCCCATTGTCTAGTTGTTGTCAGAAGTGCGCGCGGAGTGCGTTCGCCTGCAGCTCGCGCAATTTCAGCAGCGAGTGAGATCATCTCGTCGCTGCTCTTTAAATAACCTTCAGCGTTACGTCGTTCAACATGGCGCGGATGTAACGGCACCAATTGACGAGCGCAATCAAGAACATCGGCAACTGGACCATCGTCGCGATGGCACATCCGTACTGCATTGGTAAGAACAGCATCAATATCGTTATCGCGCGCAAAGATAAGAGAGCGGGCAGCATGAGCGGTAGAACGCGGGCCGTTGCCTGGCGCTAAGTGCGACACACATTCGATGGCATGGTCTGCAAAGAGATCGCGGGTCTGATTAAAGATAGTAAGCGCTGCATCGAAGCGATGCGCTGTTAGCGCCTGTGACACTGGTGATTCAGGGCCATGCAGAAGATGTAGCTGCGAGGTGTAGCTACTGAACTTTTCAAGAAGTTCGGGGGTAAGTACTGGTGTGCGATCTGGGCTATTCATCTGTAGCCCTGTCATGAGGCGCACTAAAGAGCGCCAACCACCATCGCCATGTGCCAAGACAGTCACGCGCGGCAGCGCACCAGATGTATCACCAATACGAATTGCCAGATTAACGCCGATGATGGGTGCGATGCCATGTGCTACTGCTGCTTTGGTAAAACGGATTGCGCCAGCTAAGCCATCGCGATCAGTGAGTGCGAGCGCCGGCATCTCAAGTTCTGATGCGCGCGCTACAAGATCACGTGGTTGTGTAGTTCCGTATTTAAAAGAGTAGGCACTTGCTACCCGTAGATGAATAAAGCTCATGGTTTAGAGCGACCTAATAATCCACTGCCCTGTTGCTTCATCGCGTTCGAGTTCAAATGTGGCAAGAGCTCCAATCGGAGCTGCCTCAACTTTCCAGAGAGCGCGCGCTTGATCGTCGGGACGGAACTTGCCATCGCTAATGCGGTTCCACCAACCACCTGCTTCGCACCAACGAGAGAGAACTGCATGGATGCGAAAGCGTTTGCCGCGAAAGGTAAATTCGATAGGAGTAAGACCACCATCGGCGAGAACTTCGTGCGCTGGTATTACTTGAGGTGCTGTTGACGCTCTTTCGACTGACATTCTTTCTACTTCCCCTGGGTACTTGTGGATATTCGAACAGATGTTCGAAAAGTACGCCAGAGGGCTGACAAGGGCAACTCCCGCGTGTTGTGAGCGTAGATAGTTGAAATTTCAACTACTTTCACCTATTCTCGTGCTCGTACATACCCCCTACCCATAGGAGAAACACTTGGACGCAATACTCATCATCGGACGCATCCTCTTCGGAGCGCTCTTCGTCGCATCAGGCATCGGTCACTTTGCAAAGCTTGAAGCAATGACTGGCTATGCAAAGTACAAGAAGCTCCCGGCTGCAAAGTTCGGCGTTCTCATCTCAGGCCTGCTCTTCCTCCTTGGCGGCATCTACATCATCGCTGGCTACTGGGTTGATCTCGGAGCCCTCTTCCTAGCAATCACGCTAATCCTCGCCGCATTTATCTTCCATAACTTCTGGAAAGAGACAGATGCAACAGCGAAGATGAATGAGCAGATCGCATTTAACAAGGACCTATCACTAGCTGGTGCCTCGCTTATCCTCTTTGCACTCATTGCAAGTGGAACGCTCACTGACTTCGGTCCAACCGTTGGAACGCTCGCCTTCTTTAACTTCTAATTAATAGTAGGTAAAGCCCCTCGAGAAATCGGGGGGCTTTCCTTTTTGCCCTGTCACAATTGCCAGATGGAGATTATCGGCGCACTCATTGCAGGTGGCGCAATTGGTGCCGTGCTCGGTTTTGTTGGAGCAGGTGGTGCGATGCTCTCAGTCCCGATTTTGATGTATGGATTTGGCTTTGGCGCCAAGAGCGCTACTACCGCAGCCTTAGCAATTGTCTTTCTTGCAGCGTTATCAGGTGCAATTCCCAAGGCGCGCAAAGGTCAGATTCTCTATCGCGATGCCCTGGTCATTGTCGGGCTGGGCCTTACAACCAACTTCGGTTTCGCAACGATTGCCGATGATCTATCCGATTCATTTATTTCAACAGGCTTTGCCCTGGTTTTAGTTCTTGCCGGTCTTTCGATGCTCCGTAACCCTAAATTTAGCGAACACACTCGCATGCCCGTGCCGGTCCTTATTGTTATCTCGCTAGTAATCGGATCCATCACGGGGCTCTTTGGAATCGGTGGCGGCTTCTTAGCTATCCCAGTCCTCGTTCTCTTCTTCGGAACTCCGCAAGCTATTGCCGCTGGAACATCGTTGCTGATCATTGCCCTCAACTCATTCATTTCATTTTTAGGCCATCACGCACTCTGGGATTCCGTCGAGTGGCATATCCCCATCTTTATTGGAGGCGCAGCTATTGTTGTTGCGCAAGTTGCATCGCACTATTCAGCAAAGACAACGCCAGATACGTTACGGAAAGCCTTTGCTTATCTATTGCTAGCCATTTCAGTATTTACTATTGCGCAGACCTGGCTTTAGTTTTCGTGGCTAAGCCTTTTCACCGTAATAAATCGTGATTGATAGGCCGCGCCAAACATCAGCAGAACTGGGAAGGCGAAGGCGATCGGAAGCGAAGTTAATTCAGCAATTCCACCAATGATGGTTGGACCTGCAAAGTAAGAACCAATCGCGATGATGCCAATGCGCGCTAAGCCAACTGAAGGCGCAACTCCTGGAATTGAAGCTGCCGCTAAATTAAAGGCGGGGAAGAATGGCCCCATTCCAAATCCTGCGGCTCCAAAACCAATACAGACAATGACCAAGCTCGCCATCTGATGTGAATCAGCAAGTGGGATACCAATTATCAGAGATAAGCCCCAGATTCCGCCGCCAAAGATTCCGCCGTATTGCACCGTCTTAACGTGTCCCCACTTCTCAAAGAATCTATCTCCAAGTAAACGGCTGGCAATCATGGCTAACGAGAAGATGGTGGCTGCTGCTGCATTTAAACCTTTTCCAATATCCATATGATCCTGCAGCAAGATTCCGCTCCAGTCATACGAGCCACCTTCCGGAATAAGCGCACACATCAGCCCAAAACCTAAGCCCCACAGAATCATTGCTTCTTTGCCAACGAGTGGAACCTTTGATTCGAGTTCCTCTCCTTCGTCACCTAAATGTCCATCTAGGTGAGGCGGCAACAGGTTGTAGTTGACCCAGAAGTAAGCAAGGAAAGAGAGCGTTGAAATCGCAACAAGATTTACCATTGGTGAAATAAAGTTAGCGACGAGGCCACCTAAGAGCGCTGCAAAGAATGCGCCAACGCTCCAGAGCCCATGAAAGCTCGACATCCAACGACCTTTTGTATGTTCTTCGATTGCAACTGCTTGTCCATTAAGTGCAACATCCATAAAGGCAACGCTAAATCCGCAGATAAAGAGTCCAATACCTAGAAGCGCAACTGTCTCTGAGATTCCCATAATGCCAACGCCGAGCGGCAAGGTAACCCCCGAGATGCGAACGACAATCTTTGATGAATACATATGAACAATGCGTCCTGATAGCTGCGCACCAGGAACTGCGCCCAGCGTGCTTGCTAAAAGCAGAAGTCCAAATTGGCCATCGCTTAACCCCAGAGAAGTTTTGATCTCAGGAATACGTGGGATCCATGCCATGCCGGTGATGCCCAGTAGGAAGAAACCCGCCCAAACCGCATTACGCGCCCGAATTCCTCTTTCATAATTGCTGAGCGCGCTCAAAGACATGGCGCGACGCTATCTCATAAAGTTCGCACATGGATGGAATTCTCGAAAAAGCGGCTGTCAGACGTTTCAAAGAAGCAGCCGATTCACTTGG
>CAZSWE010000018.1:1367-6675 GCA_964610715.1 uncultured Candidatus Planktophila sp. | reverse complement strand
CTCAACGATTACGAAATCGTCTGGGCTGCGTCAGGTCATCCCCATGCGGTTTATCCAACAAGTTACACAGAACTTATTGCCTGCACGGGCGCAACACCTATGGTTGTTGGTGACTAATCAAGTAGTTCAGCAAGTAACTTTTCTACGCGAGTTTTAATCTCATCGCGGATTACGCGAACAGATTCAATTCCTTGTCCTGCAGGGTCATCAAGTACCCAATCTTCATAACGCTTACCAGGATAGAACGGGCAGACATCGCCGCAGCCCATGGTGATGACTGCATCAGATTCTTGTACTGCTTCAGTAGTGAGGACCTTAGGTGTGTTGTTGGCGATATCGATTCCGACTTCAGCCATGGCCTCAACTGCAATTGGGTTAATTGAATCCTTTGGTGCAGAACCTGCAGAGAGAACTTCAACCCGGCCCTGTCCAAGTTCGCGCATGAAGCCTGCCGCCATCTGAGAACGGCCAGCATTGTGAACACAGACAAAGAGAACGGTTGGTTTGCTCATTTACTTTCCTGACTTTGTTTTGGTGGTGAGGTATTTAAAGGCTGAGTATCCAAGTGCTGCTCCCACTATCTGGGCTGCAATAAATGCTGGAACTGATGAGAAGTTAATTCCAGAGAAAGAGTCAGTCAGGCTTCGCGCAATTGTGACTGCAGGATTGGCGAAAGAAGTAGATGAGGTGAAGAAATAAGCGGCGCCGATCCACGCAGCTACCAAGCGAGGAATCTTCTTATCTATCCCCTGCTTAATCGCTAGGAAGATGATGAAGATAAGGCCAGCAGAGGAAATGACTTCTCCAAGGAAGAGATGGGCGCCATCTCTGACTTTCTGTGAAGGATCAATACCAGGGTGTTCAAACATGAGGTTGGCCAAGATTGCGCCGAGTGAGCCGCCGAGAATTTGTGCAGCCAAGTACCAGATGGCGTTAGCGAACGAAAGTTCTTTTCGAAAGAGCGAGATCACGGTGACGAGTGGATTGAAGTGAGCTCCACTTATTGGCGCTAGAAGAGTAATCAGAATATAGAGAACAAAGACGGTGGCGATGGTGTTAATAAGTAATTGCATCCCGACATCTGAACTGATGTCGGTCGCCATAATTCCAGAGCCCACAACTGTGGCTACGAGAGTCCCTGTCCCGAGAAACTCAGCGAATAACTTCTTACGCAGCATGGGTATCCTTCAACTATGGAAAGCGCCGCCAACATCACCGTCGCCTACTTCTTTTCAATTCAGAAGCAGAGTATTCCATTTGCCTTCTGGAGCATGGCTATTGACCGAATACGTAGCCGAAAGTTCACCGGGATTTCATTTTCCAAGTTACTTGGCACGGGCACAGGTAAGACCTTTACGCCAAGTGATGCTGACTTACTGCAATGGGGCATGGTCGTAGTCATCGATAAAGAGCGCCTTGCCGCCTTTGATGAATCTGTCATCATCAAATCTTGGCGCAAGAGATCAACATCAGAATTTCGCGCACTCCTATCTCCGCTGTCATCCCATGGGCTTTGGTCTAAGACAGAGCCATTTACGCCAACCCAGACTTTAAGTAACCCAGATGCGCAGATTGCTGCAATTACTCGCGCACGCATCAAGTGGAACCACAATCTTCGGTTCTGGCGAGCAGTTCCACCTGTTGTTACAGATCTCCACTCATCCCCTGGGTTGATTGCTGCCATCGGGATTGGTGAAGCACCTATTGGTCTGCAAGGCACATTCTCACTCTGGAAATCATCAGCGGCGCTTCGCGACTTTGCATATAAGGGCCAGGCGCACAAAGTTGCGATTGAGCAAACAGCATCTATCGGTTGGTATAGCGAAGAGTTATTTGCGCGCTTTGAAGTACTCGAGCAACGCGGCTCAATTGTTAAGAATCTAGCCAACTAGGGCAGACTTAGCCCATGTCGATTCGCCATTACAACCCTCGCCGCAGGCGTCGTGGTGGAATCTCCCCGAAAGCGAGAAATTTCTTAGGCGCACTTGTCGCACTGATTATTCTCTTGCAAATTTCATATCCTCTGATTGAGGGCGAATCCCTTCGAATAGTCACGATTGCAACTGTACTTGTGGCAGCTCTTGCCATGGTCGTACATGGACATCTTTCTTACGGGATTAAATATTCATCACGGTATTTACCGATTACATTTGCATTTGGTTTAGGAATTGAAGTTCTAGGCGTGCACACCGGCTGGCCATTTGGTGTGTATGAATATGACACATCCCTTGGTGTGCAGCTATTTGGCGTTCCACTCGTTGTTCCGTTCGCGTGGGTCATGATGGTTCACCCATGTTTATGTGCGGCACGTCGTATTGCAGGTAACTGGGTCTTTCTCTATGGCGGCGCTCTTCTTGCTGCCTGGGATCTCTTCCTCGATGCGCTCATGGTGGGAGCAGGTCGCTGGACCTGGGAGGTACCGGGTGCGAACGCACCATTTACTCCAGATATTCCAATGTCTAATCCATTCGGTTGGCTCTTGGCGGGAATGTTTATTACCGGTCTTCTCAATAAAGTTCTTCCGCGCGAGCGACGTAAAGAAGGTGCTTCCCTTCGCGCAGTAGATGCCTATCTTCTCTGGACGCTATTCGGCGGATTTGTTGGAAATCTCTTCTTCTTCGATCGCCCAGGGCTAGCGCTCTTCGCAACTGCTGTGATGGGCGGCTTACTAACTCCATACTTTTTCTCAAGCTGGCTAGGTAGCAAAGAATAGTCAATGTCATTCATTGCCCTGGTTTTAGTCTTTCTTACATTCGCTATTTCAGTCTTTAACTTCATCACGATTCGTAAGCCTGAAAATGATGACCTTGTCAGTGAAACAGTCACAGTTATTGTGCCGATGCGCAATGAGGCCGAGAATGTTGCAGACTGCATCTCGGCACTATCTAGCCAAAGTAGCGTTGATAATCTCAAGTTCATCCTCGTTAACGACTCATCTACCGACAACACTCTCGCGCTAATCAGGCAGGCAATCGCGGGTGACTCTCGCTTCACAGTGATTGATTCACCCGAACTACGCACCGGCTGGCTGGGCAAAGTATCTGCGCTTCAGGCCGGATATGAGGCTGCCGACTCTGAATTTATTGTCACCATCGATGCCGATGTGCGCTTGAAGCCAAAGGCCTTAGCCCGCGCTATCAACCAACTCAAAGATCTGAAGCTAGATTTCGTCTCGCCTTATCCTCAGCAAGTTGCCGTTACATTTCCAGAGAAGTTGGTTCAGCCGCTCTTGCATTGGTCTTGGATGAGCACCGTTGTGCTTCGCCTTGCTGAGAAGTATCCAATTCGCTCAACTGCGATTGCTAATGGCCAATTCTTTGTGGTGCGCAAAGAAGCGCTCGATATCATCGAAGGCTTCTCGACCGTTTCAAGCAAAATCCTTGACGATATTGAAATCGCTCGTTCGCTCATTGCATCTAGTTTTAAAGGAATTGTTACCGAGGGATCTGCTATCGCCAAGACGCGCATGTACTCATCATTTGATGAGCTGCGCAGCGGTTATGGAAAATCTCTCTGGAAAGCCTTCGGTGGACGTTTTGGATCTTTAGTTGCAATCTTCTTTATCTTTACAGTTGGGATCCTTCCCTTCGTACTCTTTCTCAACGGTTATCTCATTGGTTTTATCCTCTTCCTCCTCTCAGTGTTAACACGTGAGCTCAGCGCGCTGCGTTCGCGTAGTAATCCCATCTACGCCTTCTTACATCCACTCTCATCTGCGCTCTTGATTTATCTCATCATCTATTCCTGGAGCATGCGCGGAAAAGTTCAGTGGAAGGGCCGCACTGTATGACCGGCCATGTTGGAAAAGTTGCGGCACCCGAAGAGATTGCAGTTATTGGTGCAGGTATCGGTGGTCTCTGTACCGCAGCTCGTTTAGCTAAAGCGGGCCACCGCGTCACAATCTTTGAAGCATCTGATCGCACGGGTGGGAAGTGCCGCACTGAGTGGATTGGGCGATACGCCTTTGATACCGGTCCCTCGCTCTTAACGCTTCCTGCTGTCTATCGCGATTTCTTTCAACGTACTGGTGAAGTCATGGGGCGCGTTGTAGAGCTTGAAGAAGTAAACCCTTCCTTTGATTACCGATTTCATGATGGCAAATCGGTGCAGTTCGCTAACTTGTCACGAAAGAAGACGTTAGAGGCGATTAGCCAATCGCTGGGTGACGTCAGCGCTGCCGAATGGGAGCGCGTGATGCTGCGTGCTGAAGCGATGTGGGATGTTTCGCGCGAACCCTTTGTTGAATCTGAACTGAAATCCCCGATCTCGCTACTCAAGCGCCCCCGAGTATTACGCGACTTAGCCACCATCGCGCCTTGGAAATCACTACGTGGACTCAAGATTGAAAGTCCTTACCTTTCAAAGATCATGGATCGCTACGCCACATACAGTGGCTCTGATCCACGTTCGGCTCCTGCAGTTCTTTCAACAATTGCATTTGTAGAAGAGGCCTTTGGCGCCTGGCATATCAAAGGCGGCATCGGAACTTTGTCCGAGAAGATTACGCAGCGCTGTGAAAAGCTAGGTGTGGCAATCAATCTCAATACCTTCGTTACTGAAATTACCCACCAAGGTAACAAGGTCACTGGCCTTATTGCCAATGGTGAGCATCGCTCCTTCGACCGCATCGTTGCCAACACCGATGCGCAGTTCCTCTACGAAAAGTTATTACCTGGCAGCGGTAGCGCCAAGAAGGTAGCAAAGTCACTGTCCAAATCAGAGCCATCCCTTGCTGGTTTCTCACTCCTTTTAGGGCTTAAGCCAAGTACTGCGCCCGCGCTTTCACATCACACAATTTTATTTCCCGAAGATTATGACGCTGAATTTGAATCCATCTTCACGACAAAGACGCCAGTTGAAAAGCCAACCATTTATATCTGTGCGCCAAGCGATCCCTTGATGGTCAAAGACGACGGACATGAAGCGTGGTTTGTTCTTGTTAATGCACCTCGTCATAGCAAAGGCAACGATGGCTTTGATTGGAGCGATGCCGAGTTTGCACGCCGCTACGCCAATAGCATTATTGATCAGATTGAAGCTCGTGGAATATCTATCCGCGATCGCTTAGAAGTTCTTGAGATTCGCACACCACTTGATCTGCAAAATTCTGTGCATGCTCCGGGCGGTTCGATCTATGGAACATCTAGCAATGGGGCGCGTTCTGCCTTTGCTCGCGCCAAGAATCGTTCGCCTATCAAGGGGCTCTATCTCGTAGGAGGTTCTGCTCATCCAGGTGGCGGGCTACCTCTTGTTGGTTTAAGCGCAGAGATTGTGGCTAACGCAATTTTAGAGAGATAACGCGCATTAC
>CAZSWE010000018.1:0-1267 GCA_964610715.1 uncultured Candidatus Planktophila sp. | reverse complement strand
CGTTCTTGCACAATCGCCACGCTGCCATCGATGCCATCGAAGAAGAGTGAAACAACAAGGAGTAATAAGGCAATCGCTGCATAGGTAGATAACGCCATGGCTATAGCGGTGAGTAAACCTAGAAGTGTCAACAGATTTGGCGTGATGCGAAGTGCGGTGCAGACGCGCGCTGCTTGATACGAGAATGAGAGCCAACCACCAACGACGCCTTCAACATCGGCTCCCCCATGGAGCTTGCTCCATCTATCTTTGAATTCTGATTCGGTCAGCGCCATCTGTTTAACGCAAATCCTTAATTTGAGAGTAAATCTCACGAGTCGCAGTTGATGTATTCATTGTGTAGAAGTGAAGCCCAGGAGCACCCGCCTCAAGCAACTCTTGGCAGAGCTTGGTGGCGATATCAACGCCCAACTTGCGAACATCTTCAGGGTTATCTTCAACTTGTGCAAAGGCTTCAGAAACGCTCGCAGGAATTGGTGTTCCGCTGAGTTCAGCCATTCGGTTCAGTTGCTTCACATTTGTCACAGGCAATATTCCAGGAATGATGGGGAGTGCGGAACCTTTAGCTTCTAACTTATCTACAAGGGATTTCCATTTATCGACTTCAAAGAAGAATTGTGTTGTTGCAAAGGTAGCGCCACGACGTTCTTTCTCGATGAGTACTTCGATATCGTGAGAAAAATCCCCATCGGAGGCAGGATGGCCATCTGGAAATGCAGCGACTCCGATAGTAAAGCCACCAAATTCAGCTGCAAGAGTGACGAGTTCATCTGCGTGGCTAAGTCCATTCGGTGTTGGAGTCCATGGCGCGCGCGGGCCACCGGTTGGATCCCCGCGAAGTGCCAAAATACTTTTAATGCCGGCATCGCGATATTTTCCAAGAATTTCAATTAACTCATCGCGAGTAGATCCAACGCATGTCAGATGGGCGACAGTTGGAATATGAGTGCGAGCGGTAATTTCAGAGGTAATGCGGATTGTGCGATCACGGGTCGAGCCGCCTGCGCCATAGGTCACAGAGATGAAATCTGGGGCGATGGATTCAAGCTGTGACATCGCAGCCCATAAGCGTTCTTCCCCCTCGACATCTTTAGGTGGGAAGAACTCAAATGAGTAGGTCAATTGATTCTTCAGACTGCGCATCATCACTGCGTCAGGGTACCTTTTCTCCGTGGATAAAGAGCTCTTGAGCAGCGCAACTGCTGTGCGCGATGCGGTGAAAGAGGAGCTAGCCCTTTATCTGGCGCAACAACGTGACTACCTCACC
>CAZSWE010000017.1:0-15388 GCA_964610715.1 uncultured Candidatus Planktophila sp. | reverse complement strand
AGAGTTTAATTTTTGAAAGTTGCATGCGAGCCGCAGATGCTTCAACTGCGCGGTAGAGATAAGTCTCTGAAGCATTTCTGCCCCTGACTCCAAACCAATCACCTTCTAGTGGAGTTCGAGTGGATCCACCTTTTGTAGCAATAACAACTTCGCTCTTCTGTTCAGCCGTACCGTTCCAGCTACGTAGCGCCTCAACTACCAAAATTTCGTTGTGGCCGATTGTGTTCCAGGTGGGGGCGTAGATATCTGCAGTATCTAGTAGACGCACACCAGCATCCAAGGCGGCATGAACAACTGAAATCGCTGCATCTCGGTCATCGAGAATCCATGCCTTGCTTGGTGGCATTCCTGATAGAGGCATACAGCCCAAACCAATCGCTGGAACTGTAAATGGACCTAAAGTGCGAGTTGTTAACATGTCCGCAGTATTGCAATGAAGGCGTTAAAGTGCCACATGTGAGCGAACTTTCGGCGCAGGTACGTGCCGCCCTTGATGCAGCAGTTGCAGCTATTGGTGGCCAACCTCGTGAAGGTCAGATTGAGATGGCTGAAGCAGTAGCTAATGCGCTCACCGATCGCCACCACCTGATGGTGCAAGCTGGTACAGGTACCGGAAAGTCTTTAGCCTACTTAGTTCCAGCCCTTGTGCATGGTCGCAAAGTATTGGTAGCAACAGCAACACTTGCGCTACAAAGACAGTTAGTGGAAAGAGATTTACCGGCAGTTGTACCGGCGTTAGAAAAAGTACTCGGCAGATCCATTACCTACGGAATCTATAAGGGCGTTGGCAATTACATCTGTTTGCAGAAGATGAATGCTGATGAGCCAGATCCTGATGGCGAACTATTGCTTGAAGCGTCATATCTTGAAAAAGATGCGAAACGCCTCATTGCCTGGGCGAAGACTCCCGGAGTATCCGGAGACCGCGATGATGCACCCGAAGTCGATCGCAGAGTCTGGGCAGCTAACTCACTGTCAGGGCGTGAATGTGTGGGAGCTGATTCATGTGCGTGGGGTGCGCAATGTTTTGCAGCTAATGCCAAAGCGCGTGCGCAAGAAGCCGATGTTGTCGTCACCAACCACACTCTGCTTGCCATTGAAATCGTTGATTCACATCCCATCTTGCCTGAACGAGATGCGGTGATTTTGGATGAAGCCCACGAGTTTATGGATCGCACAACCCAGGCTGTCACTGAAGAGTTAACGGCAGGACGCGTGCAACGCGCAGCTGCGATGGCACGTAAGTATCTGCCCGGCAAAGCATCTGATGCGTTGACTAACGCCGCCGATAGCTTCGATGATGCGATGTCAGATTACGGCGAACAAATAAAAGGCGATTTTTCGGCGCAAGGTCGGTTAGAAGATATTCCTTCAGCTCTTGAAGCACCTATCCGTAAGCTGAAAGAGGCGGCAACTGCAGTTGTGCAGTTGATTAGCGCAGATGACGAAATCATCGATCCAGATGAGAATGCGGAACGAGCACGTGTGAAAGGTGCGGTTAATGAGATTGCAACAACTGCGGGCAAGTTATTGAAGATGGGGGATGAGCATGTGCTCTGGTATGAACCCACATTCTCAACGCTGCATTTAGCCCCGCTTTCGGTATCTCATGTCTTGCGCGCTAACTTGCTGACGCAGACCCCAGTCATTGCAACGTCGGCAACGTTGACTGTGGGAAATAACTTTGATGCTATGGCGCGCAGTATTGGTTTTGTTGTTGGTACTGAAGCTGATGAAGAGCTAGCAAGCGGTGATATCGACCCTGCCAATGTGCAGATGTTAGATGTGGGCTCTCCCTTTGATTTTGCTAATCAAGGTGTTCTCTATATGCCTAAACATCTACCTGAACCAGGACGTGATGGCCCGAGCCAAGAAGTTCTCGATGAACTCGGTGAGCTGATTGATGCAGCAGGCGGTCGCACCTTGGCGCTCTTTAGTTCGTGGCGCGGAGTCGAAGCAGCTGATGCGCATCTTCGTAAAGTTCTTGTTGATCTTCCCATCAGCATTATTACGCAGAAGCGTGGGGACGCGGTTGGTCCACTCGTTGAACGTTTTGCTAAAGATGAGACTTCAATTCTTTTGGGCACTATGTCGCTCTGGCAGGGCGTTGATGTGCCCGGTAATTCCTGCATCTTGGTAGCAATCGATCGCATTCCCTTTCCACGTCCTGATGAACCCGTCATGTCAGCGCGTTCATCGCTCGCCGATGCATCAGGTGGCAGTGGTTTTATGCAGGTCTCAGTTCCACGAGCCGCGCTATTGCTGGCACAGGGCACAGGTCGCTTAATTAGAAGTATCGATGATCGCGGAGTTGTTGCCATCTTAGATTCCCGAATCGTCACAAAAAGATACGGAAGTGTCCTACTTAACTCGATGCCACCCTTGTGGCGCACGAGCGATGGGGCGATTGTTCGAGATTCACTGCGCCGACTTTCGCAGACGGTGGCAGAATAAGAATGTGCCAAGAATTCATACAGCAACGCTTGCTGAACATCGCGACTGGAGACGCAACCAGCTCATAGAAGCTGCTGCCGCCATCGCCCTTGAATCTGGCAGCCAGGCAATTACCGTGGCAGCAGTTGCCGAACGTGCAGGCCTTTCGCGCACATCTATCTATGAATACTTTGGTAGTAGCGCAGAGCTAGTTGCAGATCTACTTGTTGATGAGATGCGCACCTTTACTCAGCTTCTTACCGAGGCAGTCGTCAGCGCCGTAGGCCCTGAAGATGCCATCGAAAAATGGATTGCGGCATCCCTTACCTATATCGCTGATGGCAACCACTTACTTGCTAAATCACTCAATGCAGCAGAGCTTCCACGCGAGAAGTCACAGCACATAGGAGCGGCTCACCGAGCGATGTTGGCGCCTTTGATTAAGAGCCTGCAAGAACTCGGAGTATCCGATTGCACTCAGGCGCTCTCATTGCTGCAAGCTGCAACCGATGTTGCTACCAAGAGAATTGAAAATGGTGGCGATGCAGCGCTTGAGATATCCAAGACCACAGCATTCTGCATCGCCGGTATCAAAGCCCTTATCTAGTAACTCTTACTGCAAATTGCTGATCGAGGGCCGCCCACATTCCATCTTTGCCAGCAGCAATTGCCTTAATTGTGCAGGTGCCAGATTTTTTGGCTGAGAGCATATTTACTTCAACAACGCAGTTCTTGCTTGCAGATACATACTTGATTGGTTGACCAAAGTTGGTCTGCGCTGGCATCGCCTTAATCTTTCCAACCTTGATTACCTTGGTCATGCGATCAACTGCCTGCACACCAGGGGTCAAGATAAATGGGTAGTTAGCAACTGATGCTGCGACCTGAGCATTTCCAGCAGTTGAATGTCCAAGTGCACACTGTCCTGCACCTTTGAGCGCTGTGAATACACCGTTGGCATAACTGCAATCTGGAGTTAATGAAGTAAGTGTTACAGGTAGGCCTGACTTAGCAGTTGCTGTGATCTTGGCGCCGGCGCGATATGCCAAGTTCAGTGGCACATTACGTGTTAGCACTTTGCCATTCATTGTCACAACTACTTCATCGGCAGGCAGTACTACTGCAGCGGCTCCTGCTCTAAATGAAATAGGCATAAAGGTATCTTCAGATGTATCCATTGGCGCTGTGTGATCAAAGCGGAAGAAGAGTCCGCAGGTAACTTTGGTGCAGTCAACAGTGGTGCCTTTACCAATGATGGTAGATGCGACCTTGATTGCAATTGGACCGGTAGGGCTTGTAGTACCTGGACCACCGGCTGCAGTCACCCAGAGTTGAATGGTGTCGCTACATGTTGCAGGACGGGCAGTTCCCACTGGTTCGGTGCACTGCTGGATATACATACCTGCCTTGGTTGGAAAGGCGGTAAATCCACCGTTGATTGTGGCGCCAGCTGGATCAAGATTGGTCAGCGGTCCACTCTGAAATTTAAAGGTGGCAGCGTTAGCACTCGGTGCAACTAACGATGCGACTGCAAAAACTGCGGCAACAAGTGAGCTCTTAAGTAAACGTGGCTTCATGGATTTCCTTCTCTATTTCTTCTTGGGGGTAAATTTGATGGGGATAAAGATGTCGTGGGTGCGATCGCCTTCGCGCAAGTGATCTGCTCTTACTGTGATTGCACATCTAGTTTTTCGACAATCAACCTTGCCGATTTTTTCTGAGATGGTGACTTCTTCTGAAAAGCGCCCTCCAGGTTGAAATGGAATCGCCAAGTTGGCGCCATATGGAGGTGGGTTGGAAGAGATCCAGAAGGAGGCATCACCAATACCTGCAAGATTCTTTCCGCCACCACATGGTGAAGGAGCAGCTCCGCTCCTTGGCAATTTACAGAATGCTAGGTAAATACCAACAGTCTCATCAAAACCTCTTCCAGAAACAGTCACAGTCTTTCTTCCTGAAACCGTGCTCTGCGAAACTGTCAGCGTCTGACCTTGCGCGCCATCTTTACTCACTGCAGCGTGCGCAGGAGTAACCCCAAGGGTTAAAAAGAGAGCTAGCAGGAATCTCCACACGTGAAGAAGGTAGCGTTCACAGCGCTTGGACTTATCCGACAACACCAGTGAACGTGTTCAGTAAACTCCTGACAGAATCTGCACATGCGATTTTCGGTGAAGGCAACTGCGCTCATAGCAGCTTCACTCTTGGCGCTAACTGGGTGTGGTGCTAACGGCAAATCTGTGGCGGCCATCACCAAGGCGCAATCAATCACGTTGGACGAGCAGCAGCAAGCTTCACCGCAACGTGTAGTTGCGCTGGCAAATGGATCTGCAGAAATTATTGCCTCCCTTGGTTATCTCAATATTTTGGTGGGACGAGATATTGCAAGTACATCGAATGAGCTAAAAGGTGTGCCCATCGCAACAGCTGGCCATCAAGTAGTGGCAGAGAAGATTCTTGAAATCAATCCTGATGTGGTGCTTATCGATAACACCACAGGCCCTGCCACAGCCCTTGAAGTAATCCAGCGGGCTGGCATCAAAGTCACCCTGATTGATGAGGCGTGGACGCTGACAGATATTGCAAAGAAGATTGTGGCGATTGGTGAAGTCATTGGTGCGCAAAGCGCGGCTGTACAACTAGTGCAGAAATTAAATTCTGCTCTGCAGGCCAGCGGCAAAGACCACCCAGGTGTTCGCGTCGCCTTTCTGTACCTTCGCGGTGGTAGCGCCATCTATCTTCTTGGTGGGCAAGGATCGGGTGCCGATAGTTTGATAGAGCACTTGGGTGCTATCGATGTGGGTGCGCAGAAGTTCAAAGATCCTTTCTCTCCTATTACAAGTGAAGCGCTCATTGCCGCCAATCCTGAAATTATCCTCGTGATGAGTAAAGGCTTGGAATCTGTTGGCGGCATAGATGGCCTTATATCTCTTCCTGGTATTTCACAGACACCTGCCGGCAAGAACCGCGCAGTGATTGCCGTTGATGATTCGCTGCTGCTCTCATTTGGTCCGCGCACCCCAGATTTGCTGCGCCAATTGTCAGGCGCCATCGGACAGGTGACAGGAAGATGAGAAAGACAATTATTGCGCTAGCGCTACTTTTTATTGCATCTCTTACAGGCTTAGCTTTTGGCACAAGTGATGTGGCAAATGTTTGGCAGATCATCTTCAACCCATTTACAGATACAACTTCTATTTCTCATCAGATCGTCTGGGAGCTACGTGGAACACGTATTGCAGCAGCCATCTTGGTCGGAGCATCTCTTGGAATTGCAGGAACCTTGGCGCAAGGATCAACCAATAATCCGCTGGCCGAACCCACCATCTTGGGAACATCGGCAGGGGCTGCGCTCGGTGTTCTACTTGGAGTTTTGAGCAATCTTGTTGAAATTGGTTCAGTTGGCGCCGTGCTCTTTGCAGCATGCGGCGCACTTCTTGTGACAACCCTCGTCTTCTCGCTGGCACATTCTGCGTTATCGCTCATCACTGTTGGTATCGGTGTTTCAGCGATTGTTTCAGCACTTGTCGGCTTAACTCTGACAGCGGTTAATCGCCCTGATGCGCGTTCAATCTCTTTCTGGACGCTGGGTTCCTTTGCGCTCGTCACGCCTTCAGATTTACTCATTCTTGCGCCGATACTTGTGGTTGGTGCTTTTGCTGCCTGGAAGCTTGCTCCGCGCTTAGATCTCTTATCGCTAGGAGATTCAGCAGTTCGTCATATTGGTCAGCGCCCACAGAGAATTAGATTTCAATCATTTATCGTCCTATCGATTCTGGTAGCAACATCGGTGAGTTTGGTCGGAACCATCTCATTCTTGGCGTTAGCTGCTCCTCATATTGCGCGCTATCTGATGGGTCCGAAGAACTCTTTAGTGGTTGCTAACTCAGCGCTGATTGGCGCACTAATTTTGTTGGTTGCAGATATTGCATCCCGTAGCGTGGTGCCACCGTATGAACTTCCGATTGGCTTGCTGACATCTCTGATCGGCGCACCGATTCTGATTGCCACACTTAAACGCGGTAAGGATGTGTGGCGATGATTGAGATTAAAAATTTAGCTGTGGCGCGCGGTAAACGAACCATCGTCAATAATTTTAGCGCCACTATTGCGCCTGGTTCGATTACTGCAATTACCGGACCAAATGGTTGCGGCAAGAGCACCTTGGCACAAGCCATTTCAGGAGACCTCAAATATCAATCTGGGCAAATCATCATCGCCGGCCGTGAACTTCAAACAATTACCTTAGAAGAGCAGGCAGGGCTCAGGTCAGTTGTGGAGCAGAATCGAAATTACTGGCTCTCATTTACAGCGCGCGAAGTAATCTCAATGGGGCAGAGCGAAGAGGATTTGGCGCGAATTGATGGAGTCATGCAGCGCTTGCACATAACTGAGTATGCCGATCAATCTGTCACAACTCTTTCGGGGGGACAGGCCCAACGTGTAGAGCTGGCTCGGGCGCTGATTCGAGATACACCTATCTACATCTTTGATGAACCGCTCTCGGCCCAAGATAGCCAGAGCAAGGCTCGCATTATTGAAGAGTTTCAGGCGCTACAACGAGCAGGCAAGACGATCATTGTGATCGCTCACATCGATAGGCAAGCGTTAACGTGGTGCGATCAGATTATTGATTTCAATCAAAACTAGCGGCCAGGTCTTAGCAAAACTTGGGTGCAGCGGCAGCCGAGTAACGTCATCGAATTTCACCCAACGAACTTCATGGGATTCGTCATTGAGTTCATGGCCTTCTAGCTTTTCATTGGCTAGCGCTATCACGGTTGAGTAACTCCAGCCATCGTGATCATCGGTAAATGTGTGTAGCGGCTTTAAATCTGCAGGATTGATTCCAGTCTCCTCGACCGCTTCGCGGATAGCGCCTTCAATGACAGTCTCATGAGAATCGCGGGCACCACCAGGAATGCCCCAGGTATCGCCGTTATGAACCCACGGTGCGCGATGCTGTAACAAGATTGCACCATCACGAATAATCAAGATTCCAGCTGCACCGAATTTGCCCCAATGTTTAGAGCCACAGGTGCATTCAATCCACCCATCACCATCGCGCGCTGCCATACGGGCTAGCGTATCCACAGTTGCCGAATTTTTTCTGATGAAGTGCGCGCTGCCCACCTAACCTCCCGCGCATGAAGAAATTACTCGTTATTTGTGCGCTATTGATTGCGTTACCGCAACCGTTATGGGCTGCCGATTGCAATGAAAAGGCTTGTATTGATGTCTATACCCAAGATGGAAAGATTGTCATCGAAGGTCGCAAGGGGACTGGGCCAAAATCCACTGAGGCGGTAACGCCGAAACCGGCAGCAACTACAAAACCATCTCAGAAACCATCTCAGAAACCAAAAGTTACTCCGACCCAAAAACCGAAGGTGCTGACAACTAAAAAGCCTGTTGTCGTTAAACCGCGCACCGTTAAGAAGCCAACTCCGGGTGCGACAAAGGCAGCTACATCCCTCAGCGATAAATTGGTAGAGATGCTGCCAACGGCAGGAATCGCTTATTCACCTTCATTTCAACCGCTCATTAAGGTGCCAGTGTTCTTCTGGAGCGATGTGCCCGAAATAATCAATAAGAAGATTTCGATTGTCGGCGAAGTCGTAGAAGTGCAGTTGAAGCCAACCTTTATTTGGCATTACGGCGATGGCGTTATCTATCCAACTCGCAAAGTGGGCGCTCCATACCCAGATGGCGAGATTCAACATAGCTACTCAAATCCGGGCCACTACCTGATTGAACTCATCACTATCTGGAGCGGTGAATTTACGGTGCAGGGCGTGAAGGCCCGCATTCCGGGCGATATCAAAACTGTTTCGGTTCTACCCATCACCGTTGTTGCAGCTCCCAGTCGCTTTACCTCACCCGTCACCTACCTCCGCTAACGAAAGGCTCATATGACAACCCTGACATCACCTCACGATCTCCTTGCCGCTATTCCATTTCTTATTGGCTATCACCCAGAAAACTCTCTTGTGCTGGTGGCTCTCAAAGATGACGCTGTCGGAATGGCGATGCGCGTAGATATGCCGACCGATATTGCGCCTGAAAGTTATGACTTACTTGCATCTCATTTTCAGCGTGAGGCAGCAGAAGCTGCCTTGCTTGTGGCATATGTTGATGCGCAGACTGACCCAGAACCCGTCTTGATCAACACCTCTGCAGCGTTATTGCGCGCTGGCATTTCAATTAAAGAATCTCTCATCGTCTCAGATGGGCGCTATCGCTCAATGCTCTGCCACGATTCAGAATGTTGCCCACCGCTCGGTAGCCCAATTCCTGATATCGATTCATCTCGTATTGCTGCCGAACATGTGATTGCCGGTCATCCCATGCCATTTGCAAACGTTTCAGGTTTGGTGCAATCCATTGCAGCGCTGCCTTCCGCGATGGATATAAGTTGGCAGCGTGAAGTACAAGCATTCTGGGTAGAAAGTGACTCAGAAAATCTGCTCGACCTACAACGCGATGGCGCAACTGCTCTCATTGATTTAGCTGGTGAATACACACAGGGGCGAGGCGCCGAAGATCGCGAATTAACAGCGCGAGTTATTGGAAGGCTGAGCGATATTCAGGTGCGCGACTTTGCACTTGGTAGCCATAACGATGAGACAGCAGATTCGTATTGGCAGATGTGGCGCGATCTCTTACTGATTGCTCCCCGTGGATTTGTGGCACCGATTGCATCGATCTTTGCCGCCCTCGCCTATGAGCGAGGTGAAGGAGCGCTGGCCCATAAGGCGCTGGATCGAGCGCTAGCCGATGATGAACGCTATTCACTGGCGCTCTTGCTCCGCCGCGTCTTTACCGCTGGATGGCCTCCACAATCCTTTAGCGCGATGCGGGCCGAGCTCCATCCAAAAGTTGTAGCTGGAATCTTCGGGTAATATTTGCGCCAGGTCACGAGTTCTCATCGATAGCCCCGGCTGATGAGACGGCAACCCTCCACCGCGGCGGGGTGCTCCGGGTGACGACCAGGCAGGTGCACTCACGGTGTAGCTGCAAGTGCGTGAAGGATCTATAGGCGATGAGCAGAACACCCAACTACAACGTCACAGGTGCATGGCTAGAAGGCGATGACCCAGGCGAACGTCAGTTCATCAAGATCGGATATCTCCTTCTTGAAAATGGCGAAACTCTTCCTGATATCACTATCGCTTACCAGAGTTGGGGAACGCTTAATAAAGATAAGACCAATGCAATTTTGATTAACCATGCAATGACTGGTTGGTCAGATGTCACTGGTTGGTGGCCGCAGATGGTGGGTCCAGGACTTCCCTTCGATACCGATAAATACTTTGTTGTCTGCCCTAACGTTATTGGTGGTTGTCAGGGATCAACTGGCCCTTCATCGATTGCACCAGATGGAAAGCGTTACGGTTCTCGCTTTCCTATCATCACCATCCGCGACATGGTCAACGCCGAAGTTGCCTTTAGCGATGCACTTGGAATCGAAAAGTACGCACTTGCTGTTGGTCCATCCCTTGGTGGAATGCGCTCGCTGGAATGGGCGGTGCAGTTACCTGATCGTGTCGGTGCCATCTGCACCATCGGTTCATCAGCAGTTGCCACAGGGGATCAAATTGGCACTGCTGCAATTCAAATTCGCGCCATTAAATCTGATCCTCACTTCAATGGTGGCGATTACTACGAACAAGAGCGCGGGCCAGTTGAAGGAATGGGTATCGCTCGTCGCATCGCCCACCTGACTTACCGCACCGAATCTGAGATGGATGTGCGCTTTGGCCGCCAGCTACAGGGCGATGACACCGGGCGCTACGCCGTTGAGTCATACCTCGACCACCAGGCGAGCAAGTTGGCCAAGAGATTCGATGCCAATACCTACATCGCGCTGACCGATGCCATGAACTCTCACGATATTGGCCGCGACCGCGGGGGAGTCGTCAAAGCCCTTGAGGGCATCACAGTTCCGACCATCGTGGTCTCCATTGATACCGATCGCCTCTTCCCACCTCGACTTCAGGTTGAGATATCCGAGCTTGTACCGACCGCAGAAGCCCCAATCGTCATCAGTTCTGACTTTGGACACGATGGATTCTTGGTCGAAGCCGAGGCGATGGGCGATGCGATTCGGCGCGCGTTGCACGTTGCAGGTACAATATAGGTATTGCTTCGAGCGGTTCGAAGAACAGGTAAGTAAAACAAATCAAAGGACAATTGTGGCTGTATTTAGTGCGCTCAAAAATAAGGCTAAAGGCAAGAAAGCCCCTGCTAAGAAGGCGGCCCCTGCTAAAAAAGCTGTAGCTAAGAAGTCAGCACCAGCTAAGAAGGCAGTTGCCAAGAAAGCACCAGCTAAGAAAGCAGCACCTGCCAAAAAAGTTGCGCCAGTTAAGAAGCCCGTCAAGATTGAAGTAAAGAAGGACCTGTCCGCTAAAGAGGTACAGCAGCTCGTTGATCTAAAAAACCTGGTTGCTCGCCATAATGAAATTGTCGAAACGCTCGCCGCAAGCGGAATCGATAACTATCGCAAGGCAGTTAAGAAAGAATTTATGGGCTTGGCTCTTGAAGCCCGCCAATTAGATGTAGAAATTCCAGAGGCTACAGAAAAGGCGCGCAAGGCTGGCCTTGGTTCACCAAGTCGCATCTTGTCTAAGGCGCAGCTTGCACTCATTGCACCTAAGGAAGAGCCAAAGCCTGCCGAAGCCACAAAGGGCGCCAAGGCAGCAGTAGTTCTTGATGAAGATGGCAATGAAATTGTTGTAGAAGAAGTTGAGCTCGAAGATGTTGAAACTCTCATAGCTGAAGTAGCTGAAATCATTGATGCGGAAGCAGATGGTAAAGATCAACCTCGCGTTGTTACCTTGTCAGATGAATCAAAGAATGAAGAAGGCTCATTTACCCTCCTTGACTCTGATGCCGAAGAAGAGGAAGAAGATAAGAACGAGCGCGAAAAGCATAAGAAGGATCTCAAGAATGTAAACCTGGTTCTTGAAGCTATCAACGGCAAGATTCAGGGCGTTGAACATGCCCCAAAGCACAATATTGATCAGGCTGAAGCAAAGGCGTTGACCTTCAAGCAGATTCAACAGCAGTTTGCGATGAATACCTTCAACGAGAAATCAGCAAAGCTAATTTCAGAGGCAGTTTCTCAGGGGTACTTAAAGAACCTTGAAGATTTGCAGTACTTCTTCAACGAACAAGCGCGCTTTATTCAGATTGAAATCAAGCGCCTCCCACCAGAGCAGACAGTTCTTACTGCAGGTGCAACTGCTGACCCAGTAAAGGATTACCTCAAGCAGATCGGTCGAGTTGCACTCCTTAATGCAGAGCTCGAAGTAGAACTTGCTACTCGCGTTGAGGCGGGACTCTTTGCTGAAGAAGCGCTCAAGAACACCAAGAAGATTGATAAGAAGCTAAAGCGCGAACTTGAGTGGATTGTCGAAGATGGAAAGCGCGCCAAGAACCACTTGCTTGAAGCAAACCTTCGTCTGGTAGTTTCTCTAGCAAAGCGTTACACCGGTCGCGGCATGCTCTTCCTTGACTTGATTCAAGAAGGAAACCTCGGTCTTATCCGCGCCGTTGAAAAGTTTGACTACACAAAGGGTTACAAGTTCTCGACCTATGCGACTTGGTGGATCCGTCAGGCCATCACACGTGCGATGGCAGATCAGGCCCGCACCATCCGTATTCCAGTACACATGGTTGAAGTCATCAACAAGCTCGCTCGTGTTCAGCGCCAGATGCTTCAAGATCTCGGCCGCGAACCGACACCGGAGGAGCTCGCTAAAGAACTTGATATGACTCCTGAAAAGGTTGTTGAAGTTCAGAAGTACGGCCGCGAACCAATCTCGCTCCACACACCACTTGGTGAAGAAGGCGACTCTGAATTCGGTGATTTGATTGAAGATTCTGAAGCAGTAAAGCCAGAAGAGTCAGTGACCTTCACAATCTTGCAGGAGCAGTTGATGCAGGTCCTAGGTGGCCTCACCAACCGTGAAGCAGATGTTATTAAGGCTCGCTACGGACTTACAGATGGCCAACCAAAGACTCTCGATGAGATCGGCAAGGTTCACGGTGTTACCCGCGAACGTATTCGTCAGATCGAATCAAAGACGATGTCGAAGCTGCGCCACCCATCACGTTCGCAATCACTACGCGATTACCTCGATTAAGAGTTAGTTACACGTGAGCGACGCTAAAGCCTTCGTCAATCCCAAGAGCGGATCTATCCGCATCACTGGGGTTGTAGATATGGTCGATGCCGACGGCAATGTGATTGAAACTATTGAGAACCCAAAGTTCTGCGGATGCGGTCAATCAAAAGAAAAACCCTTATGCGATGGTTCGCATAAGGGTCTTCTCAAAGATTAATTTACTTAACTTCAACCAGCTTCTCTGACTCGTCCTGGATCTTTGCAGCAACGGTCTTAAGCTTTTCTGCATATTCCTTGCCGTGATGGGCACAGAACATGAGCTCGCCACCAGTTACCAGAGTTGCGCGCACGTAAGCTTGTGCACCACAACGATCGCAACGATCGAGGGCATTTAGAGGTGTGGATTCGAGGATTACTTGCTCGGTCATCGCGCTCTCCATTCACTTAGGTGGGAAGTTCTTGTACATCTATGGAACATCATGCCAGTTCTCTTTATTCCCCGCTCGGTAAAAAGATTCCAATTTTGTAAACTTTTATCCATCTGAGCGCATAAATATCGATAATTTAGGGTCAAATCACAGATGGATATCTATATCTAGGGCTTCTCGGCGCGCTTACCCAGATGCAAACCATTTGCTGGCTAACCTTTGCCACCGTGGCCGACGAATTGAACTTTACCCCCGAGGCGAATTCTCAAGATAGCTATACCGCCAAAGACCTGGCCGTTCTTGAAGGTCTTGATGCCGTTCGTAAGCGCCCAGGAATGTATATCGGTTCTACCGATTCTCGCGGCTTGCAGCACTGTCTCTGGGAAATCATCGATAACTCTGTTGACGAAGCTTTGGCGGGTCACTGCAAGAAGATCGAAATCAATCTTGAATCTGATGGGTCGGTCGAAGTTCACGACGATGGCCGTGGAATTCCAGTTGATAAAGAGCCAAAGACCGGACTTACCGGCGTAGAAGTTGTTATGACAAAGTTGCACGCCGGTGGAAAATTCGGTGGTGGTTCATATGCAGCATCCGGCGGTCTCCACGGTGTTGGCGCATCAGTTGTAAATGCCCTAGCTGAACGCCTCGATGTTGAAGTTGACCGTAATGGCAAGATTTATTGGATGTCTTTTAAGCGCGGAGTCGCAGGTGTCTTTGATGGCGATGGCCCAAAGGCTGAGTTCACACCGCAATCAGGTCTTCGCACAATCGGAAAGATTTCTGCCAAAGTCACCGGCACACGCACAAAGTGGTGGTCAGATCGCCAGATCTTCTTAAAGGATGCTGAGCTAGACCTTGAAGATATCTATGCACGTGCGCGCCAGACATCATTCTTAGTTCCAGGGCTTTCCATTACCGTCAATGATAACCGCAAGAAGGAGAAGAGCTCGCAGGTCTTCTTCCATAAAGGTGGAATCTCTGAATACTGCGACTTCTTACAACCAGATGCTCCAGTAGGTGAAGTAATTCGCATCTACGGCAGTGGCCACTATCAAGAGACTGTTCCAGTTCTCGATGACAAGGGCCATATGGTTTCAACCGATGTTGAGCGCGATATGGAAGTGGATATCGCCCTTAAGTGGGGGATGGGCTTTGATACAACGCTGCGTTCCTTTGTAAATATCATCGCAACTCCCAAGGGTGGTTCGCACGTCCTGGGCTTTGAGCGCGCAATCACCAAAGCATTTAACGAGGCGATGCGCAGCGCCGGAATTTTGAAGAAGAACGAGATAGATGTCATCAAAGACGATGTCATGGAAGGCCTCACCGCAGTTGTCACAGTCCGTATGTCTGAGCCGCAGTTCGAGGGACAGACAAAGGAAGTTCTCGGAACTGCAGCTGCAACCAAGATTGTCTCAGCAGTTGTTGCGGATAAGTTAAAAGAATTCTTTGCCACCACCCGCCGTATTGATAAGGCCAATGGCAAGTTGATCATGGAAAAAATTGCTGGCGCATCTCGCACACGTATTAGCGCCCGTGCCCATAAAGATCTACAGCGCCGTAAGAACGCCCTCGAATCTTCATCTCTTCCTACCAAGCTCTCTGATTGCCGCTCTGAAGATGTCACACGCACCGAACTCTTTATCGTGGAAGGTGACTCAGCGCTCGGTACAACAAAGGCTGCTCGTAACTCTGAATTCCAAGCGATTCTTCCTATCCGCGGCAAGATCCTTAACGTGCAGAAGGCATCCCTTTCGCAGATGCTCGACGATAAAGAGTGCGGCTCAATCATTCAGGTCATCGGCGCAGGCTCTGGTAAATCATTTGAACTCGATGAAGCACGCTATGGCCGCGTGATCTTGATGTCAGATGCTGACGTTGACGGCGCACATATCCGCTGCCTCTTGCTGACTTTGATGTATCGCTACATGCGCCCGATGCTCGATGCCGGTCGCGTCTTTGCAGCGATCCCACCTCTTCACCGCATTGAAACAATGGGTGGCGGCGGTAAAAAGGGTGAGTACATCTACACATATTCAGATGATGAGATGAAGAAGGTCACTGCAGATTTACGTAAGAACGGCAAGAAGTGGAAAGAGCCAATCCAGCGTTATAAGGGTCTGGGCGAGATGGATGCTGATCAGCTCCGCGAAACCACAATGGATCCAGATGCACGCACCTTGCGTCGCATCACAGTCCCAGATGGCGAAGCAGCAGAGCGCATGTTTGAACTTCTGATGGGCTCAGATGTAGCGCCACGTAAAGAATTTATTGCAACAGCTGAAATCGATCGCGAACAGATCGACGCTTAGTCGATTACGACTGAAACGTAGTCGCCGGCAGCTGTCGAGGAGAGAACTTTCACCGTAACGTTTTTATGCTTGATGCTTTCACCAG
>CAZSWE010000016.1:1519-15846 GCA_964610715.1 uncultured Candidatus Planktophila sp. | reverse complement strand
TCAATCCAATCCGAAAGACCAGGAACCGTGGAACCGGCATCAGTAAAGGCGATGTACTGAGATGCGCGTGCGACTAAGAGATAAGCGGTATCGAGAATTGTCTGCGGACGAGTGAGAAAATCTGACTTCTCGCTTTGCGCATCTTGCAACACCTGGTCAATAGGAGCTCCTGCGAGAGCTGTAGGTGTTAATCCAAAGGCGCTTAGGACGCTAAAGCGACCGCCAACGTTTGGGTCGGCATTGATGACGCTAAATCCTGCATCGCGCACTTCACTATCGAGTGGAGATCCCGGGTCAGTGACAAAGAGAATGTGTTCTATTGGGTTTAAGCCCGCAGCAGTAAAAGCGGCTTGAAAGAGAGATCTCTGTGCAGAAGTTTCAATGGTTGAGCCAGATTTAGAGCTGACAACTACGACTGTCTTCGCAAGATCTCCACTGAGTGCGTGCTCGGCATAATTTGGATCGGTTGAGTCAAAGATGAAGATATCTTTCCTATAAGTCAGCGCGATAACTTCTGGGCCAAGGGAAGAACCACCCATGCCACATAGAACTACTCGGCTCTGCTCTTTAAAGCGTGCGACAACTTCGGCGATGTGGGGGAGAAGTGCCTGAGATGTCTCGGGTAGGTCGACCCAGTTGAGTCGGATAGCTGCCTCTGGTGTGGCTTTGCTTCCCCACGTTGTTGCATCTTTAACCGCGATGCGGCCATGCGCGTTTTCTAGTAAGCGGTACAAATCCGATGTGCGATCTACTTGCGCCAGGCTAGGACCAGAGATCTTCATTGGCTAGAGCGCTTTCTTGATTTCGCCAACAATTCTTTCAGCGCTAAATCCAAACTCTGCGAAGAGTTTGCCTGCGCCAGCGGATGCGCCGAAGTGATCGAGTGAGATAACAATTCCTTTATCTCCTACATATTCGCGCCAACCTTGTGCGATACCAGCTTCAACGCTTACGCGTAGCGCTGTAGTTGGAATAACGGAGGAGCGGTAGCTCTCTGTCTGCTCGTTAAACCATTCCAGGCAAGGAGCGCTCACAACGCGAGTTGCGATGCCATCTGCTTCAAGAGAAATTTGTGCATCGAGTGCGATTCCAACTTCAGAACCTGTTGCAACGATGACGACTCGGGGAGCAGTCGAAGCATCTTTCAAGATGTATGCGCCCTTATCGACACCACTTGCTGCGCCATGGGTCGAGCGATCAACTGTGCGCAGGTTCTGTCTTGATAGCAAGAGACCTGCTGGCTTCTGGCGCTTCAAAATTGAACGCCAAGCCTGAGCCACTTCATTTGCATCTGCTGGTCGAATAACAGCGAGGTTAGGGATTGCGCGTAGAGCTGCAAAGTGTTCGATTGGTTGGTGAGTTGGACCATCTTCACCGAGACCAATGGAATCGTGAGTCCAGATAAATGTTGATGGAATATCCATTAGCGCTGCCAGGCGAACTGCAGGGCGCATGTAATCGCTAAAGACAGCAAAAGTTCCACCGAATGTTCGTGTTAATCCATGCAGAGTTATTCCGTTGAGAATCGATCCCATTGCGTGCTCTCGAATACCGAAGTGAATAATGCGACCGTAAGGGTCTGCATCTTTCATCTGACTGCTGGCCGGAAGGAAGGATTTACCGCCTTCGATTGTCGTGTTATTGCTATCGGCCAAATCTGCCGATCCACCCCAGAATTCAGGTAACGCCTTTGCAATGGCGTTGATGACATGGCCAGATGCTGCTCGAGTAGCTAAATCTTTACCAGCTTCAAAGACGGGAAGAGATGAATCCCAACCTGTTGGAAGTTCGCGCTTCTGCAAACGAGTGAGCATCTGCGCGCGTTCAGGATTTGCGGTGCTCCATGCTTCAAATTTCTTATTCCATTCCGCGTGTGCTGCCGCGCCACGAGCTTTGACTGAACGCACATGTGCAAAAACTTCTGCTGGCATTGCAAACTTTTCGTCAGGGTTAAGGCCCAACTCCTTCTTTGTGGCTGCGATCTCTTCATCACCGAGCGCTGAGCCATGCGATTTTGCTGTGCCGCGCAACTTTGGAGCAGGCCACGCAATCACTGAGTGCATCCGAATCAAGGATGGCTTTGTCGTCTCTGCCTTTGCAGCCAACATCGCAGCATCGAGTGATGCCAGATCAATATTTCCATCAGCGAGAGCTGCTACCTCTTGAACATGCCAGCCATAAGCGCGATAACGCGCGGCGACATCTTCGGTAAATGAAACGTGGGTATCGCCCTCGATAGAGATGCGGTTATCGTCGTAGATAAGATTTAGATTACCGAGCTCTTGTGTTCCGGCAAGAGAAGAAGCTTCTCCGGACACGCCTTCTTGTAAATCGCCATCAGAGCAGAGCACCCAGATCGAGTGATCAAAGAGTGAAGAACCTGCAGGCGCTTGCGGATCAAGCAACCCGCGTTCGTAGCGAGCTGCCATTGCGAAGCCAACTGCTGTTGCAACGCCTGCACCCAATGGGCCCGTCGTCATCTCAACGCCTGCGGTATGGCCAAACTCAGGATGGCCTGGAGTTAGTGATCCCCAAGTGCGGAACGACTGCATATCTTCCATCTCGAGTCCGTAACCGCTGAAGAAGAGTTGTGTGTAGAGAGTAAGCGATGAGTGACCACAGGAAAGAATGAAACGGTCGCGACCGAGCCAATGTGGATCTGCTGGATCATGAACGAGGTGACGCTGAAAGAGGTTGTAGGCAACTGGCGCAAGCGACATTGCAGTTCCAGGATGGCCATTGCCAACCTTCTGTACTGCATCCATCGCGAGTGCACGTGCGAGAGCTACCGCCTTATCGTCTAACTCACTCCAACCGGCGATTTTTGTCATCTCTTCTCCTTAAGCGTGTTTTCTTACAACTGATAGACGGATTCGCCACGCTGCGATCCAAACTAAGACTGAACCTAATAGATGGAAACCAACAAGGAGTTCGGGTACTGCTAACCAGTATTGGATATAGCCGAGTGCGCCTTGTGCGATTGCCAACAAGATAAAGATATTGAGCCATTTCTTCGTTTCAAAACGGAGATCTTTGGAACGATAAAAGATAAAAGTAATAATCAGTAAGAGCCAGACGGATGAGCTGTGAAGTCGTGTAATGGTTGAAATATCGAAGTCGAGTCGGGGAGCATCAACATCACCGGCGTGTGGACCGCTACCGGTCACCAAAGTTCCAATAGCAATCGCTATAAAGGCAACGACAATATGAGCAAGAGATAGTCGTGAGATTCTCACTTGTGTAGATGAAGTTCGTACCTGTGGATGATGTCGGCGAGAATGTAGCGATGTCGCCGCTGCAATCAAGATAATTGAGAGCAGCAGGTGTGATGCGACAGAGAGCGGATTCAAATGTGTAAGTACGGTGATTCCACCAAGGACTCCCTGCGCCAAAATTCCAAGGATCTGAGTTGCGGCAAGAAAACGGAGATCGCGACGACCACTTCGCACCACTGCAATTAAGGTGGCAACTGCTGCGAAGAAGAGCGCGAAGGTAAGGAGTCGATTTCCAAATTCAATCCACGCATGCAAGGCGCCCTCTGCTTGTCCTTCAACAGGTAGATAGGAACCGGGAACGCACTCAGGCCATGTTGGGCAGCCCATTCCGGATCCCGTAAGGCGAACCGCGCCACCGGTCAGAACTAGAGCTGCTTGAAGGAAGAGAAGTAGGCCCGTAAGGGGGCCGAGTACTCGGCGTGCAATTGTGCGCGTTTTACTCACGCTCGTAGCCTAGGACCTTTGCCTCTCGCCGCGCCTCTCTTCAACTGGCAGGGGCTAGGGAATTACGACACAATAGTGTTGTGAAAATCGACGACCTGAGCACCCGCGAGGCTATCGCTCGCTCTGTCCTGGAAAATGGTCCGTCGACCGCTGTCACCCTAGGCGAGCGTCTTGGCCTCACTCCGGCAGGTATTCGCCGCCACCTCGATCTCCTCGTTCTCGATGGAATTCTCGAAGCGCGCGAGCCGCATCAGGCGCTCAGCCGTGGACGTGGCCGACCTTCAAAAGTTTTTGTGATGACCGATGGTGGTCGCGAAAAGTTTGAGCACTCATACGATGACTTAGCGGTGGCCGCTTTGAAATTTATGTCGGCGCAATCAGGTGGTCAACTGGTTCAAGCTTTCGCACAATCTCGCGCAGATGATATTGAGCGCAAAGCAGTCACTTTTACGGCAAAGAAATCTCAGAAGAATCAGGCGCTTGCCACTTTCCTGACTGAGCAGGGGTATGCCGCCAGCATTGAGAGCAAGCCAACAGGTGATCAACTCTGTCAACATCATTGCCCGATAGCGCACGTGGCAGCTGAGTTCCCGCAGCTCTGCGAGGCAGAGACCGAGGCGTTCTCAAAGATTCTTGGAACACATGTGCAACGTCTTGCCACAATTGCTCATGGTGATGGCGTCTGCACAACGTACATTCCACATACTTCTCGAGTCACAACAAAGACAAAAATCTCACAAACAACAAGAACGATAACCGCTGGAAAGGCGACCAAATGACAACTGCACATCCTGAACTCGACGGCCTCGGCAATTATGAATACGGCTGGTCAGATAGTAATGATGCGGGCTCTAATGCCAAGCGTGGCTTAAGCGAAGAAGTTGTTCGCGATATCTCTTCTAAGAAGAGTGAGCCGCAGTGGATGCTCGACCTTCGCCTCAAAGGATTAGACCTCTTCTACAAGAAGCCAATGCCGTCATGGGGATCTGATCTGTCAGGAATCTTCTTCGACACAATCAAGTACTTTGTCCGCTCTACCGAAAAGCAAGCTACAACATGGGACGACCTACCAGACGATATTAAAAATACCTACGATCGTCTCGGCATTCCAGAAGCTGAAAAGCAGCGTCTGGTTTCGGGCGTTGCAGCACAATATGAATCAGAGGTTGTCTATCACTCAATCCGTGAAGACCTCGAGAAGCAGGGCGTCATCTTCCTTGATACCGACAGTGGTTTAAAGCAGCATCCGGAGCTCTTTAAAGAGTACTTCGGTTCTGTTATTCCAGTTGGCGATAACAAATTTGCAGCGCTCAATACCTCCGTTTGGTCTGGCGGATCATTTATCTATGTTCCTAAGGGTGTTCATGTAGATATCCCGTTGCAGGCTTACTTCCGCATCAATACCGAAAATATGGGTCAGTTCGAACGTACCTTGATCATCGCGGATGAAGATTCATACATTCACTATGTCGAAGGCTGTACTGCCCCTATCTACAAATCTGACTCACTGCACTCAGCAGTCGTTGAAATCATTGTTAAGAAGGGTGCGCGCGTTCGCTACACGACAATCCAGAACTGGTCTAACAACGTGTACAACTTGGTAACCAAGCGCGCTACATGCGCCGAGGGTGCAACTATGGAATGGGTCGATGGAAATATCGGCTCGAAGGTCACCATGAAATATCCAGCTGTCATGTTGATGGGCCCACACGCAAAGGGAGAAACTCTCTCACTCGCATTTGCCGGTCCTGGCCAACATCAAGATTCTGGCGCAAAGATGGTGCACGCAGCTCCACACACATCATCTTCAGTCATCTCTAAATCTGTAGCTCGTGGCGGAGGTCGCACCTCGTACCGCGGACTTGTGCAGGTTCAAGAAGGTGCACATCATTCAGCAAGTACTGTGAAGTGCGATGCTCTTCTCGTTGACACAATCTCGCGTTCAGATACATATCCGTATGTTGATATTCGCGAAGATGATGTATCTATGGGCCACGAAGCGACCGTCTCTAAGATTTCAGATGATCAGCTCTTCTATCTGATGTCTCGCGGACTCAATGAAGATGAAGCGATGGCGATGATTGTTCGTGGATTCATTGAACCAATCGCACGCGAACTTCCTATGGAATACGCGCTAGAGCTCAACCGTCTGATTGAACTCCAAATGGAAGGCGCAGTTGGATAATGTCTTCATTGCAATCGAACGTTCTTGAAAACCACACCCCTACGGGGCGTGAGGAAGCATGGCGCTTTACCCCACTCAAACGCTTGGGTGGAATGCATGATGGTTCTGCCACCGCGGTTGAGCGCAATTCACTTGCGGTAAAGGGCACACTTCCAACGGGTGTGACTTTTTCTCACCAAGAGATTGAAGCCGTAACGCAGACTGATGATGTAATCGTCAATCGTGTTCGTCAGTTCACGACCAAGGGTGCGGTGCTATCAATTGCACCTAACGCAGAGATCGCTGAGCCAATCATGCTCAATCGATCCTCGTTCGGTACTGACTCTGCTGAATTCTCGCGAGTTCTCATCAAGGCAGGCAACCATTCCAAGTCTGTCGTGGTCATTGAAAACACGGGCGATACTCACCTTGCAGAAGATTTAGAGATTGTTGTTGAACCGGGTGCTCATCTGACTCTTATCGCTCTGCAAGAGTGGGGAAGCAAGACGATTCATGCTGCGCGCCATCACGCAATTGTTGATCGCGATGCAACATTTAAGTCAATTGTTGTCACCGTCGGGGGAGATGTAGTTCGCCTACTTCCTACCGTTGATTTCATCGCACCAGGTGCATCATGTGATTTATCTGGCGTGTACTTTGCAACTGCCGGCCAGTTCTTCGAACACCGCATGTTTGTCGATCACAAGGTTCCAAATGCAAAGTCCCGCGTGAACTACAAGGGAGCGCTAGCTGGAGATAAGGCCCATACAGTTTGGATTGGCGATGTCTTTATTCGTGCTGCAGCTGAGGGCACAGATACATATGAGCTCAACCGCAACTTGTTGCTCTCAGACGGGGCGCGAGCTGATTCAGTTCCAAACCTTGAGATCGAAACCGGTGAAATCGTAGGCGCAGGACATGCATCTACGACAGGCCGCTTTGATGATGAGCAGCTCTTCTACTTAATGTCACGTGGAATCAATATGGATGATGCGCGTCGCCTAGTAGTGCGCGGATTCTTCAATGAGATCGTCTCTGAAATTGGTATTGAAGAGATTCAGGAACGCATCATGGCTCGTATTGATGGAGAACTTGCAAAGGCTGGTAAGTAAATGTCTGATCTTGCATTTTCATCACTTCAAGCAGGTAAGCCTGTTCGTATTGAGAAGAACGGCGAATCCATCTGTGTTACCCGCGTGGGCGACCAGGTCTTCGCAGTCAATGATGTCTGCAGCCACTCAGATGCATCTCTTTCAGAAGGTGATGTCACAGATTTCAAGATCGAATGCTGGCTCCATGGAGCTGAGTTTGATCTTCGCACTGGAGAGGCGTTAACGCCTCCAGCAGTAGCACCCATTAAGACCTATTCAGTAACTGTCGACGGAGACTCCGTCACGGTAGAGATGTAACGGAGATAGATATGAGCACTCTAGAAATTCGCGGATTGAAAGTATCTGTCGAGACCGAGCAAGGCGCAGTAGAAATTCTTAAGGGAGTAGATCTGACCATTAAGTCAGGCGAAACTCACGCAATCATGGGCCCAAATGGTTCAGGTAAATCCACACTGGCTTACTCAATTGCAGGCCACCCTAAGTACACCATCACCGAAGGCACAGTCACGCTCGACGGCGAAGATGTCCTTGAAATGTCTGTCGATGAGCGCGCTAAGGCAGGTCTATTCCTAGCGATGCAGTACCCGGTAGAAGTACCTGGCGTATCTGTCTCTAACTTCTTGCGTACTGCAGCTACCGCTCTTCGTGGCGAAGCTCCAAAGTTGCGCGAATGGGTAGGCGAAGTAAAGAGCGCAATGGAGTCACTGAAGATGGATCCATCATTTGCTCAGAGAAACGTCAATGAAGGATTCTCTGGCGGCGAGAAGAAGCGCCATGAAATCATGCAACTCGAACTCCTCAAGCCAAAGTTCGCCATCCTCGATGAGACAGATTCTGGTCTTGATGTTGATGCGCTCCGCATCGTTTCTGAAGGAGTAGTGCGAGCTAAGGAAGCCAATAACCACGGCATCCTCTTGATTACTCACTACACAAGAATCTTGAAGTACATCAAGCCTGACTTCGTACATGTCTTTGCAAATGGACGCATTGTTGAAGAAGGCGGACCAGAGCTTGCTGACAAGCTTGAAGCGCAGGGCTACGCGGAGTACGTCACCGCTTAATATGTCATTTAACGCAGGCGCGGTCATCGCGGATTTTCCGATTCTTTCGCGGACAGTTCGCGATGGCAAACGCCTTGTCTATTTAGATTCTGGAGCTACTAGCCAGAAGCCAACCGAAGTTATCGACGCTGAGAGTAATTTCTATCGTATGCATAACGCTGCCGTTCATCGCGGCGCGCATCAATTGGCGGAAGAGGCCACCGATGCCTACGAGGGAGCTCGATCAATCGTTGCGCAATTTCTCGGCGCATCAGTCAATGAAATCATCTTCACCAAGAGCGCGACTGAATCACTCAACCTTGTGGCTTATGCAATGGGTAACGCTCCAGCTGGCAATCGCTTCCACCTCACATCAGGAGATGAAATTGTTATTTCTGAGATGGAGCATCACGCAAATCTCATACCGTGGCAGCAATTAGCCGCACGAACCGGAGCAACTCTTAAGTGGTTTGAAGTAACTCCCGAAGGGCGTCTAGACCTCAGCAATATTGATTCGATCATCACTGCCAAGACCAAGGTCGTCGCTCTCACGCACCAATCAAATGTCCTAGGAACGATTAATCCGCTTGCTGAAATTGTGAAACGCGCACATGCAGCAGGCGCAGTTGTCGTACTCGATGCCTGTCAATCAGTTCCACATATGCCAATTAACGTTAAAGAACTTGAAGTTGATTTTCTGACTTTCTCGGGACATAAAGCTGTAGGCCCAACGGGCGTTGGCATCCTGTGGGGGAGAGAAGATCTTCTCAATGAACTTCCTCCCTTTCTCACTGGCGGTTCGATGATTGAGAACGTCACGATGACATCAGCGACCTGGGCAAAGGCACCGAAGAAGTTTGAAGCTGGTGTGCCAAATATGGCCCAAGCAGTTGGTTTAGGTGCAGCTCTTACATATCTGCAGAGAATTGGAATGGATCAGATCTTTTCTCACGAGAAAGAGCTCACGAAGTACGGAATGTCGGCGCTCTTAGAAATTCCTGATCTTTCGATCGTTGGACCAACTGATTTAGAGATGCGTGGTGGAACCCTCTCCTTCACTGTCGGAGATATTCATCCTCATGATTTAGGGCAGTACTTGGATAGCCAAGGAGTGGCAGTTCGCACGGGGCACCATTGCGCATGGCCATTGACGCGCAAGCTAGGCGTTCCAGCAACCACGCGCGCTTCGTTCTATCTATACAACACCACCGCTGATATCGATGTACTTGTCGACGGCATCAGAAGCGCACAGAAATACTTCGGATAATGCAGCTCGATAACCTTTATCAAGAGGTGATCCTTGATCACTATAAGAACCCACAACATAAGAAGTTAAGCCCTACCTACGACGCGCAGGTTCATCACATCAATCCAAGCTGCGGCGATGAAATCACTCTCAACGTCACGCTCTCCGGTCAGGTTGTGTCCGATGTTTCATGGGATGGAGTCGGCTGCTCTATCTCGCAGGCGAGCGTCTCGATTCTCTCTGACTTAGTTCTTGGTAAGACTCTGGTGCAGGCGCAAGAAATCTCAGATTCATTTATGGCGCTCATGCAGAGCAAAGGAACGCAGACGGGGGATGAAAACCTTCTCGAAGATGCGGTCGCTCTTGCAGGAGTCTCTCAATATCCAGCTCGCATTAAATGCGCTCTTCTGGGGTGGATGGCTTTCAAAGACGCGAGCGTGCAAGCGTTGGCGAAGAATCAGTGAATAGGAAAGTAGGATAAGCAGATGGTCGCAAAAATCGAAGATATCAATGAGGCAATGAAGGATGTTGTCGATCCGGAACTTGGTATTAACGTCGTTGATTTAGGTCTGATCTACGACATGATGGTCGATGACAACAACATCGCCGTTCTTAACATGACCCTGACCTCTGCCGCCTGCCCGTTGCAGGATGTTATTGAAGATCAAACTCGACAGGCGCTTGCACCCTTTACTGATGATGTGAAGATTAATTGGGTCTGGATGCCACCTTGGGGGCCAGACAAGATCAGTGACGATGGACGCGAACAATTGCGCGCTCTCGGCTTTACTGTCTAATTAACCTGATTCACCTTTAGACTCTTTCTATGTCGCAACATGCAGTGTGGATGACCTTTCGGTCTATGACTGCAGACCCATCTGTTAAATCACAGAAGTTAAAGCCGGGTACCGTCAAAAGAATATTCTCTTATGGAAAGCCTTACCAAAGACAGATTTCGATTTTTCTTGTCACTGTCGTCATTGAAGCGCTCCTGATAATCTCAACGCCATTATTGTTGCGCGAACTCATTGATAAAGGCGTTATCCCTCAAAACGGAAAGCTTGTTACTCAACTGGCTCTCCTTGTGGGGTTGCTTGCAGTCGTTGACGCTGGCTTCAATATCTTCGGTCGTTGGTACTCCGCGCGCATCGGTGAAGGTCTTATCTATGATCTTCGCTCTCAAGTATTTGCGCATATTCAACGCCAATCAATCGCCTTCTTCACCCGCACTCAAACTGGTGCGCTGATTTCGCGCATCAATTCAGATGTGATGGGTGCACAGCAGGCATTCACCGGAACGTTATCGGGGGTCGTCAGCAACGTTGTATCTCTGATTTTAGTTGTAACGACGATGCTTATTCTCTCTTGGCAGATCACTGTCGTATCGCTCTTGCTGCTGCCAGTCTTTCTACTTCCTACCAAGTGGGTAGGCAAGCGAATCCAAGCTTTGACACGTGATTCTTTTAATCTCAACGCAACAATGTCGAGCACAATGACAGAACGCTTCAATGTTTCTGGAGCCCTCTTGGTGGCTCTTTATGGAAAACCAAAGAAGGAAGAGACCTTCTTTAGAACTCGCGCCCGCAAAGTTGCAGATATCGGTATCCATACAGCGATGCTCAATCGCGTCTTCTTTGTTGGGATAACCAGCGTGGCTGCGATTGCTACCGCCTTCGCCTATGGAATCGGTGGGCATTTAGCAATCTCAGGAACCTTGACCGTCGGAACCCTCTTAGCGATCACAGCCTTGTTGGCACGTCTCTATGGTCCGCTGACGGCACTTTCAAATGTGCGCATTGATGTAATGACTGCGCTCGTATCCTTTGAGCGAGTCTTTGAAGTGCTCGATCTACATCCCATGATTACCGATAAACCAGATGCAATAGAGTTGAAAGATAAGCGCGCGACTGTTGAGTTCAAAAACGTAAAGTTTGCCTATCCAAGAGCCGATGAGATCTCACTGGCCTCTCTCGAATCTGCCGCAAAACCAGAGACCGTTGATAGCGGTGAAGTGCTTAAAGGAATTTCTTTCATAGCCGAGTCCGGAACTATGACAGCCATTGTTGGGCCATCGGGTGCGGGCAAAACGACAATGAGCGCTCTTCTTCCCAGGCTTTATGACGTTACTCAGGGCGCAATCGAAATTAATGGTGTAGATATTAGGGATTTCACTGCCCAATCTTTACGCGACTCAATCGGTGTAGTGATGCAAGATGCTCATCTCTTTCACGAAACCATCGCCGAGAATCTTCGATATGCAAAGGAGGATGCAACCGAGCCAGAGATGATCGAGGCATGTAAAGCAGCTCAAATCTGGAACTTGATTGAGTCACTTCCCAATGGATTCGACACTATGGTGGGAGAACGTGGCCACAGACTTTCGGGAGGCGAAAAACAGCGTATAGCTATCGCCCGTCTTCTACTCAAGGCCCCAGCGATTGTGATTCTCGATGAAGCAACAGCGCATTTAGATTCCGAGAATGAATCTCTCGTTCATGAGGCGCTTAAAGTTGCTCTCCGTGGACGTACCTCAATTGTGATCGCCCACCGTTTAAGTACGGTGATGGAGGCTGATCAGATACTTGTCTTAGAGAAGGGTGAAATCAAAGAGCGAGGAAGACATGAAGAGCTAATAGCTCGTGGTGGACTTTACTCAGAGCTCTTTATCCGACAGGACATCACGACGAATTAGAATTCGTCCGTAGACCACTAATCCACCGAAGAAGACCCACTGCAAGGCATAGGCCATGTGCGGACCGTCAGATAACTCAGGAAGTTCTGCTGCAACAGCAGGTGTGAGCGCTGGATCGTTGCCCCGCAATAAATCAATGTAGAAATTCTCTGAAACCTGAGATTGTGATTGCGCATTTGCTTGTGAGATCAGACCGCTAGATCCATCGCTGGGAAGAGCAAAGAAAGCACCTCGTGGAAGTGAAGAGTCCAACCGTAGGCGTCCCTCGATAGTGACTTGGCCTGCAGGTAGCTCAGGGATAACTGGGGGAGTCAGAGCGTTAGGGCCAGCCTTTATCCATCCGCAATCCACCCAGAAACTCTTGCCATCTTGAGATTCAAAACGTGTGAGAAGTTGGAAACCGTAGACTCCTTCAAAGTAACGGTTGCGAAGAAGAATCTGTTGACTTGTATCAAATAATCCGGTGATAGTTGTGGTTTGCCATTCATGTGCGGCTACATCACTTGCTAGGGCAGCTAGTGGTGCAGCAGGCCTTGCTGTGTTCTCTTCGATGGCGTCATTACGCGCTTGCCTATCTAACCCACGATTAAATTGCCATTGCGCTGCCCATAAACATAAGACAATCAGTAGCAGTGCAACCAGACTTTTCAGAAGAGAAAGTTCTTCCTTCTTCTTACTCAATTCCTCGCGGCCTCTTCTTCAAAATCGCAGCGCCTGGAATCACTGTCTCGCGACCCGCATTGGCAACAACGACCGCTATATACGGGAGAGTAACTGCGCCAAGGAGAGCAAACCAACGATAAGGGCTAGGAAGAATGACGGTAAGGATAAAGCAGGCGGTACGAATCATCATGGAGATGAAGTAGCGACGCTGGCGAGCTGACTGATCAGTAGATAAACCTGTAGGCGCACTAGTGATGTCGAAAACGTCATCTTCTTTAGCCATGGAGCAACAGTAGGGTAGTTTTCTCTCATGAGCGACTCGACTTCCATCGCACTAGTAACAGGTGGAAACCGCGGCATCGGTTTAGCGATTGCTCGCTCCTTGCAAACAGAGGGCCATCGGGTCGTCATTACTTATCGCAGCGGTACACCACCTGAAGGTTTTGATGCCGTTCAGATGGATGTCACAGATGGGCAGAGCGTTGAATCTGCTTTCGCCAAAATCGAAAGCGAGATTGGTCAGCCAGAAATCATCGTGGCAAATGCGGGAATTACTAAGGACACCCTTGTGATGCGAATGTCCGATGAAGATTTTGAGAGCGTGATTGATGCCAATCTCACCGGTGCTTTCCGAGTTGCAAAGCGTGCGACGAAGGGGCTGCTCAAACTAAAGCGTGGCCGTCTGATATTTGTCGGTTCCGTTGTTGGCTCTGTCGGCGCAGCTGGACAAGTTAATTACTCTGCATCTAAATCTGGACTGGTCGGAATGGCGCGTTCCTTTGCTCGCGAACTCGGCAGCCGTGGAATTACCGCCAATGTGATCGCACCAGGATTTGTTGAGACAGATATGACTTCATCCCTCGATGAGAAACGTCGTAGTGATATCGCAGCTCAGGTTCCACTTGGACGATTCTGCTCTGCCGAGGAAATCGCAGAAGTGGTCTCGTTCATGGCATCGAGCAAAGCCAGCTACATCACCGGGGCGATCATTCCGGTCGATGGTGGATTAGGAATGGGGCATTAAATATGGGGATCTTGCAAGGAAAAAATATTCTCGTCACAGGTGTACTGACCGATGGTTCCATCGCTTTCCATATTGCCAAGATTGCACAAGAAGAAGGTGCAACAGTTCTTCTGACCGGTTTCGGTCGCGCACTTAGTTTGACTACTCGCATTGCTGGCCGACTTCCTCAAGCGGCGCCCATCATCGAGCTCGATGTCACCAACCAAGAGCATCTTGATGGGTTGGCGAGTGAAGTTACAAAGCATGTCCCTCATCTTGATGGAGTAGTTCATTCAATTGGCTTTGCACCTGAAGCTGCTTTAGGCGGCAACTTTCTCAATACTTCCTGGGAAGACGTTGCTACTGCCGTTCATGTATCTGCATACTCTCTAAAATCACTGGCAATGGCTTGTCGACCAACCTTTAAGGGTGGAGCATCTATTGTCGGGCTAGATTTTGACGCACAAGTTGCCTGGCCTAAGTACGACTGGATGGGCGTTGCAAAGGCCGCTCTTGAATCCACATCGCGGTATCTGGCACGTGATTTAGGAAGCGAGAATGTACGAATCAACTTAGTTGCAGCAGGGCCCATCAGAACGATGGCCGCTAAATCGATTCCCGGTTTTGATGAATTCGAAAAGGTCTGGAATGACCGTAGCCCTCTTGAATGGGATGTGACCGATCCAGT
>CAZSWE010000016.1:0-1419 GCA_964610715.1 uncultured Candidatus Planktophila sp. | reverse complement strand
TCGAAAAGGTCTGGAATGACCGTAGCCCTCTTGAATGGGATGTGACCGATCCAGTTCCTGCAGCAAAGGCTGCGGTAGCGCTCTTAAGCGATTGGTTCCCAAAGACCACAGCGGAGATCATCCATGTAGATGGCGGGCTACATGGAATGGGCGCATAACTAGAGTTATCGCCCCGTATGGAATGGGCGCATAACTAGAGTTATCGCCCCGTATGGAATGGGCGCATAACCCTGCACCGATTTTTGATTTAACCCCCGCTCAGGTAGCCTTACCCCAGACCAGTAGCCCCGGCTGCTGCAAGAGGAGCTCACCGCTCCCACCTCTTTCGCTTCGGCGGATTGGTTAGTCGGTAGTAAAACTGATTTGAGTTTTACTCTCTCTATGCGGTGCGCGTTTTTTGTAGCGACTTGGATACTCAAGAACCGAACATAGGAGCAGAAATCACAACAGAACCGCGCATTAACGACCGTATCCGCACACCCCAGATTCGTCTCATCAATTACACCGGTGAACAAGTTGGAGTTGTAGATATCGAAGCAGCGCTAGCAATGGCAGATGAAATCGGACTCGATCTCGTTGAGATCGCACCCGAAGCTAATCCACCAGTGTGCAAGATCATGGACTTCGGCAAGTACAAGTACCAGGAGGCACAGAAAGCTCGCGAAGCACGTCAGAACCAGACCCACATTGTGGTGAAGGAAGTGCGATTGACACCAAAGATCGAAAATCACGACTACGAAACTAAGCGTTCTGCAGTCGAGAAGTTCCTCAAAGGTGGAGACAAGGTGAAGATTACGATGAAGTTCCGCGGCCGTGAACAAACACGTCCAGAGCTCGGGTACAAACTCTTGCAACGTCTTGCAGAAGATGTAAAAGAGATTGCATTCGTGGAGTTCGCCCCTAAGCAAGAAGGTCGACAGATGACGATGGTCCTAGGGCCAACGAAGAAGAAGACCGAAGCGGTAGCAGAGCAGAAGGCAGCGCGAGCTGCCAAAGTGAAGGCTGCTGAAGAAGAAGCAGCCGCACAATAGTTTTTGAGATTTTCACAACGACGAAGTAACAGGAGAAGATAAATGCCAAAGATGAAAACCCACAGTGGTGCGAAGAAGACCTTCCGCGTCACAGGTACCGGAAAGATCATGCACGAGCGTGCAGGCAAGCGCCACCTTTTGGAGCACAAGTCATCACGCGTTACTCGTCGTTTGAGCCAAGAGTCATCAGCAAAGTCAACCGTCACAATGACAGCCAAGCGCATGCTTGGTTTGAAGTAAGGGAGCGTGACTAAATGAGAGTCAAGCGCGGAGTACACGCAGCAAAGAAGCGTCGCACAACTTTAGAACGTGCCAGCGGATATCGCGGACAACGTTCACGTCTTTTCACAAAGGCGAAGGAGCAAGTTACGCACTCAATGGTTTATGC
>CAZSWE010000015.1:10085-18179 GCA_964610715.1 uncultured Candidatus Planktophila sp. | reverse complement strand
ATGCTGCAGTTTCTCTCATTTCCTGGTCAATTCCGTTATATGGCAGAGCAAGAGCCAGAGAGCGCTTATCTTCGCTGGCCCTTAACAGCGCTCTCGTTCCTGATGATTCTCGCCGTTGAAATAATCGTCATCAGTGTGTGGAAAATTGTAGATGCTCTGGAAAAGGAGAAGGGGCGAGCTCATGAGCTTAAATTTGTTAACTATGCGATTGCAGCGCTTTCCTTCATCTGGGTAGTAATTGCCTGTGGGCTAGTTCTTCTACTTCTCAACGCGGATGACCCAGGGCTACCAGTTGTTGTCACAGTAATTGAAACTGCAGTAACTGCAGTTGGTTTGCTCCTTTTGTTCTACCGCCGCCTACTACAGCGTACGCTCAATCGCGCGAGCAATTACTAGATCTTCCCAGGACATTCCAGAGCTCTTAAAGAAGATTGGCTTCTCTCGACTTAAGTTAACTCGGCCGCAGACAACATCAGCTAATTCATTGAGTGACTTCTCTGTAATGGCACCCTCGCTAATGGCCATAATGACATCTCCAGCTTCGCGGAGCGCACTTGCTCTGGTTTCTACAACAATCTGTGCCCGACCAAGGAGATTTGAATCAACTTCACGAACATCAGGCTCGTGGGAGCCAACTGCAACAACAATGACTGGATTCTTGAGAAGCGATGAATCAAAGAGCGGGCTCCGTGCAGTGGTTGCAGCAATGACTAAATCCGCTCTTTGCAAATGGCCATTAACTTCAGCAGAATCCGCACTCAAAATCTGCACTGTGCACTCAGGGTTAAGTCTTAGTCCTGCCAAATCAGGAACTCTCTGCTTTGCTTTTTCTAAATCTCTGGCTACAAATGCGACGTTCTTTACCTTGAGTTGTGCAGGAAGAACTGCTGCCAGAGTTTGAATATGCGAGATAGCTTGAGGTCCTGAGCCGAAGACAACTACTGACAGATCTTCTTGACTTAACTCCAGCGCCGGTCGAATAGCTGCGAATGAGATTGCCGGAGTTCGATACGTTGTCAGCGCTGCTCCATCAAGGAGTGAGGAGATAGAAAGGTTCTCTTTATCAAAGAGGATGTAAACACCTTGAATGCGCGGCTGGTTAAGCGCTGGGTTATTGGGCGCGATCGTAAGAATCTTGATGCCAGAGCCTTCTCTAGAAGTTGCCGGCATAACTAGCAGTTCACCTTTTTCAATCGGGAGAATGGAGCGTTGCAAGTCTGCCGCCGGATCTAACCCGCCCTTGAGCGCCTCTTCGATAGCTGTGACTGCACCGAGAAATGTGAAGTTCTTGATGATTTCTGCAGCTGAAATACTTCTTGGGTTCATCGCAGGACAAACCCAGGAGTTAGTGGATCTCGTGGATCAACGGTAAAGACTGACTCACCAGTCTTATAAGCCATGCCGGTTACTTGCGGCAATATTGCATCGTGACCATCAGATATCACTTGAGCTTTGGCTACGCCAAGAAATTGTGAATCAACGATGGAGTCGTGCTTGAGTACTTCGCCAATCTTTAACTGCTTCTTTTCTACTAGCGTGGCTAAACGTGCACAGGTACCTGAGCCACATGGCGAACGATCGACTTCGCCGTCGGCAAAAATTGTGGCATTTCTCTGGCGCTTAAGTCCGTCAGCATCAGATGCTAACTCTTCATAAACGATAGTTCCGTAAATGCCGCTTAACCGTGAATCAGTTGGGTGCTCTGCATACTCGGAATCGTTAAGTGCCCATTTGATTTCGCGGCCAATGGAAATTATCTCTCCATAATGTTCAGGCGTTACAGAGAGCCCAATCTGAGCAACATCTAATTGAGCATAGATTGCCCCACCGAAGGAAACATCAACTGTGAGCGCACCGAGTGATGTATCCACGCTGATATCACTATGCATGTGATAGCTAGCCACATTAACAAAATCAACACTTTCAATTACCGAGACCTTCGTATGTACTCGGGCAGTAACGCGGCCAGAGGGAACATCAATGACGACATCCGTAACGCCACTGGGATCAATGGCGACTTTGCCTGATTCAATTGCCCAGACGCCAAGTGCAATAGTTCCGTGGCCGCATGCTGTTGAGAAACCATCCTTATGCCAGAAGAGAACTCCAAAATCTGCACCATCATCATCCGGCGGCGTTATGAAACATCCATACATATCGGCATGTCCGCGGGGTTCGAAACAGAGAAGTTTTCTTAGACCGTCAACTTCAGCGCTTGCCATCGCATAGACGCGTCGATTAGCAACGGTATCTCCCACGATCTCAACAGGAGGGTTTGCCACAATACGAAAAGGTTCGCCAGCAGTGTGATAGTCGATAGTTCTTATCTCACGCACGAGTGCGACCTTTCAAGTAGGAATGCCACACGAGTAGGATACGCAGATGCTTGAGAACCTGCTTAGCTTTGCAGTCCTTGCAGGTTTGCTCACCTTGCTTCCGGGTCTAGATACCGCGCAGATTTTTCGCGCGGTCACAATTGGTGGACGCAGTAGCGGTTATGCAACTCTCTTTGGAATCTTGGGTGGAGTCTGGGTTTGGGGCATAGCGGCAGCTCTTGGAATTAGTGCGCTGCTTATTGCTTCAGAGATTGCATACACAATCCTGAAATGGATTGGAGCAATCTATTTGGTGTATTTAGGAATTAAGATGTGGCTGGATTCTCGCCATATCTCACCCGAGACAATTCAAGCCCGCCTAGAGACTAAAACTTCCTTTTGGAAAGGCTTTACACGTGCACTCTTTATTACTTTAAGCAATCCAAAGAATGGTGTCTTCTACGTTGCTGTGTTACCGCAATTTCTTCCTACGGAATTGCCTGCGCTATTGGGTGGATTTATCCTTGCCACTATTCACAATGTGCTGACCTTTACCTGGTTCTCACTGATCATTCTTGGCGCTGGCTTTGCGCAGAACGCGCTGCGCAACCCACGGGTGCAAAAATTGGTGGAGCGCGCATCAGGGCTAGCTCTCATTGGTTTTGGCATAAGGGTGGCTTTCGAAAAGAGTTGATTTTCTCGGTTCACATTCCGATTACCTGAAATTCACCTATCTGCGCCAAACTAGGGGGGTGAAGGAGTTAAAGGGTCCGTATCAGGATCGTGAACTTAGCTGGCTCGATTTTGATTCACGAGTTCTTGAACTCACTGAAGATCCAACTATTCCTCTTCTTGAACGTGTTCGTTTTCTCTCAATCTTCTCTTCCAACTTAGATGAATTCTTCATGGTGCGTGTTGCTTCTCTTAAGGCGAAGATTGAACGTGGAAGTACAACCATCAATAGCGCAGGCTATGCCCCACAAGAACTTCTTAAGCTGGTTCTTGAGCGAACCCAGCTACTCGTCAACACCCAAGCAGAGCGCTTCCGCGATGTGATTGTGCCTGAACTTAAAGAGCATGGAATTGAATTTTCAAAAATCAGCGAACTATCTGAGGCAGAGCGCGAGGACCTGAAGGGTTACTACAACCGAAGAATCTTTCCGGTTCTTACCCCGCTCGTTGTCGATCCCTCACACCCTTTCCCATACATTTCTGGGCTATCCCTGAATATCGGAATTAATATCGAATCAAGTGAAGATCATGACATTAGCTTCGCCCGCGTTAAGGTTCCAACCAATTTACCTAGATTTATCCGCACCTCAGATTCTTCCAAACATAAATTCGTCCTCATCGATGAACTTATTGCCGAACACCTGCCAGAACTCTTCCCCGGGGTAAAGCTCAAAGACCATTTCTTCTTCCGAGTGACAAGAAATCAAGATTTAGATTTAGATGAGGATGAGAGTGAAGATCTCCTTGAATCCATGGAAAAGGAATTGACGCGTCGTAGGTTCGGACCACCTGTTCGCTTAGAGGTAGATAAGGTCATTGCGCATGAAGTTCTCAACGAACTCATGGATGAGCTTGAAATTGAACCGAGTGATGTCATCAAATATGACTCACCACTTGATTTAGTTTCTCTTAACCAGATTGCCGACTTGGATTTCCCGAAACTGAAGTTCAAGGCCTTTAGAAGCGAGACAGCGCCTGAACTGCGCGATGTCGACCCTGAATCTCCAGATTCTTACTTCGCAGCGCTACGCAAGGGTGAAATCCTGCTCCACCACCCATATCAATCATTTACTTCATCGGTGGTTAAATTTCTTGAGAATGCTGCCCGAGACCCACAAGTCCTCGCAATTAAACAGACCCTGTATCGCACTTCAGGAGACTCGCCAATCGTAGAAGCGTTGATTGAGGCTGCAGAAGCTGGCAAACAAGTTCTTGCAGTCGTTGAAATTCGTGCTCGCTTCGATGAGATGGCTAATGTGCGTTGGGCGAGAAAGCTTGAAGAAGTTGGCGTTCACGTTGTCTATGGTCTGATGGGGCTAAAGACGCACGCGAAGTTATCTTTAGTTGTCCGTGAAGAAGGCGATGTCCTGCGTCGCTACTGCCATGTCGGAACGGGTAATTACAACCCAAAGACTGCTCGCTTCTATGACGATCTAGGAATTCTCAGCTCCGAACCAGAGTTAGGTGAGGATCTATCGAGGTTGTTTAATGAACTCTCTGGACATTCTGCCAAGCACGATTACTCAAGAATCTTGGTGGCACCTCATAGCCTTCGTAAAGGTCTGCTCTTTCGAATTAAGCGTGAGACAAAGAATCATCTCGAAGGAAAGACTGCTTGGATTCGCCTGAAGCTCAATTCGCTCCTTGATGAAGAGATTACCGCAGCTCTCTATGAGGCAGCTGATGCGGGAGTAAAAATTGAAATCATTGTTCGAGGTATCTGCGCCCTGCAATTTTCAACGCAAGCCCAGAGAGATAACATCAAAGTACGTTCGATACTTGGCCGATTCCTAGAACATTCACGCATCTATTACTTTAAGAATGATGGTGCAGAGGAGTACTACATTGGCAGCGCCGATGTTATGCACCGTAATTTGGATCGTCGCGTAGAAGCGCTGGTGCGCATTGACGCTGAAAAGCACAAAGATCGACTTCGCCGCATCTTGGATGACTCTGTCTCTGAGAAGTACTCAACATGGTCGCTTCTAGACGATAACCACTGGGAGCGTAGAACGCGAGACTTTGAGGGGAATCTCTTGGTGAATTTCCAAGATCACTTCGTAGAAAAACATAATCGCGCATGATAAGAGCAGCCGGGGCTCTGGTATGGAGGCAAAACGCAGCAGGTGAAATTGAAGTCGCACTAGTGCATAGGCCTCGTTATGACGATTGGTCGCTACCAAAGGGAAAGATAGATGGAGATGAGACTCCACTGGCCTGTGCGTACCGCGAAGTCTTTGAAGAAACTGGCATCAAAGCAAGATTTACCCGCCAATTAGGTTCTATTGAATATGAAGATAACAGCACTTTAAAGCGAGTTAAGTACTGGGTCGCTCAAGCTGTTGGAGTATCTAATTTTCAACCAAATGAAGAAGTCGATCAGCTGCAGTGGTTTACGCCTCAAGATGCAATTTCCACCGCGACCCACGAGTCAGATAAAGAGATGGTGGAACGTTTTCTTGAGATTGAAGAGCCAACAGATACGCTCATTATTCTGCGCCACACCAAAGCGCTCGAGCGAGGCGACTGGGATGGCGATGATTCTCTTAGAACCTTAAATGAAAATGGTATTGCTCAAGCACAATTATTGATCAACCACTTAGCGCCCTTTGCTATAGATGAGATTTACACCTCTGACTTCACGCGTTGCGTACAGACTGTTACTCCGCTCGGTGAATCGCGCGGTTTGGCTGTCAGCAAAGTACCTAGCCTTAATGAAGCCACATTCGAATCCGACCCAGAACGTTCCATAACTTTTGCTAATGCGCTGAAGCAAGATGAGCGAAATATTCTGATCTGCAGCCACAACCCTGTAATTCCAACGATGCTACGTGGGATTCTGAATACAAAGTTGAAGAATAAGGATTTGATCAAGCTTGAGCCGGGCGATGCTTGGTTGGTTCATAGAGTCAAGGGTGAAATTGTGGCTCTTGACTACCTATCAATTAGCTTCTAGCGCTCGATCCAGTCAAGTCTATGTAGAACAATTCCTTCGCGTAGCGCCCATGGACAAATACGAATCTCTTTCAAATTAAGTGTGCGCATCAACTGCCTTGCCACCATAGATCCTGCAACTAGTTGGTGTGCACGCTCCATTGATACGCCAGGTAGTTCTATCCGCTGATCTAAATCTAAACTTTGAATCTCTGGGACAAGTTGATCAAGGGCATCAAGAGTTAGATGCGCGCCTAACTTTGGATATAAATTTTGAGCAAGTTTTGCCAACGTTCTAAAGGTTTTACTTGTTCCAGCAGCGACATCCTTTTCAAATGTTGCCAGCGATCGCGCCAGCGGTTCAATCTGATCTTCAATGTACTCCTCAAGGCCCTTAAGTGATTTCGCTGTGAATGGATCACCCTTCAAATGACTTCTGGTTAATCGTCCTGCACCCAGTTGCATGGATGTTTTAAAAGTTGGATTCTCTTCTGCTCCGCGCGCAATTTCAAGAGATCCTCCCCCGATATCTAGTACCAATAAATCTCCTGCAGACCAACCTAACCAACGTCGCGCTGCCAGAAATGTAAAGCGCGCTTCTTCTTCTCCGGAAAGTACCTGAAGGTCAATAGAACAAGTTTTGTTCACGTGCGCAATTACTTCATCAGAGTTGACTGCTTCACGAATTGCAGAGGTCGCAAAAGCCAGCAGCTCATCAATATTGAGATGTTGCGCATTTGCCATATTCTTCTGAATGGCATCGGAAATCTTTTCGATTCCCAAATCAGTGATCGCACCAGCTTCATCAAGAAACTCAGTTAACTTGATGATTGATTTGTGAGATGAGTTAGGAATTGGTGGTCCACCGAGGTGGGCATCAACTACCTGCAGATGTATGGTGTTTGAACCAACATCTAAAACACCCAATCGCATTTGGGCATTCTAACGAGGTTAAGCCTTAACCCCCATGAGGTGCTCCATCGCGAGTTGGTCAAGAATCTCGTAACCATATCCGCGCTTTCCGGCATCATCGGCATCAAATGAATCTTTCTCAAGATCCTTCCATGTCTCACCTGCTGCAAGTGTTGGCTCTGAAAGTCCAGGGATATTCGATGCCTTCATTGCTTCAATAACTCTTGGGTCGCTGCGGAATGCTGCTGCGCGCTCTTTAAGGACAAGATACATACGCATATTTGATGTTGCTGAGGCCCACACACCAGAATCGTCATCTGTGCGTACCGGCTTGTAATCGAAGTGCTTCGGACCTGAATATTGATAACGCTCAAGGAGATCAACGAGGAAGAATGCGCTCTTTACATCGCCATGGCCAAAGACAAAGTCTTGGTCATACTTAGGTCCACGTTGTCCGTTGAGATCGATGTGGAATAACTTCTTCTGCCAGAGAGCTTGGGCAATACCGTGAACGAAGTTGAGGTTCGCCATCTGTTCGTGGCCGACTTCAGGGTTGAGTCCCACAAGCTCTGGATGATCAAGCATCTGAATAAATCCAAGTGCATGGCCGATAGTTGGTAAGAAGATATCGCCGCGTGGCTCATTTGGCTTAGGTTCAATTGCAAACTTAATGTCATAGCCCTTATCAATAACGTACTGGCCTAGAACGTTGAAGCCCTCTGCATAACGCTCGAGAGCAACGTAAGCATCCTTGGAGCTCTCAGATTCAGCGCCTTCGCGACCGCCCCAGCAGACATAGATCTTTGCGCCAAGATCGGCGGCTAAATCAATATTGCGCATCGCTTTACGTAGCGCAAAGCGGCGGATATCTCGATCATTGCTCGTTAGCGCGCCATCTTTAAAGACAGGATGGCTAAAGAGGTTAGTTGTCGCCATCGGAACTTTCATTCCAGTTTCAGCGAGTGCCTTCTTAAAGCGATCAATATGTCCTTGACGTACTGAATCTGTTGACCCAAATGGGAAGAGATCATCATCATGGAAGGTAACGCCATACGCACCACGTGCTGCGAGTTCATTGACAGTGCGAACTGGGTCGAGAGCTTCGCGGGTCGGATCTCCAAATGGATCACGCGCTTGCCAGCCGACAGTCCAGAGACCGAAGGTGAACTTATCTGCAGGAGTTGGGTTGTATGTCATACCC
>CAZSWE010000015.1:0-9985 GCA_964610715.1 uncultured Candidatus Planktophila sp. | reverse complement strand
CGGGTTTCAATCACAGTTCCAACTTTGCGGGCAATTTTTTCAGCAACAGAACCCATCTGAGTAAATGTTGCATGGAGTTCATTTGGGACTGCAGAGTTTGGATGACGAAGCCGCGCAACCTTGGCAACGTGGTGGGCCAAATCGCCCATGCGTTCTAAATCAGCGCTCATACGGAGCGCAGTTACTAGCGCACGTAAATCAGATGCGACAGGTTGTTGACGGGCAATAATGTCGATGATGCGACTATCTAAATCATGCTGGTAGTTATCGACCTTTTCGTCGTTGGTGATGACTTCTTCGGCAAGCTTGAGGTCAGCGCTAATGAGGGCTTGGGTGGCCTTGTGGATGGAATCGCTCACCATGTTTGTTAGGTCAACAAGGGACTGGGAGACGCCATCGAGTTCTTCTTGGAATACCGAACGGATGAGAGCCATTGGGCAAAAGTACGCGCCTTTGGTGAATAATGGAAATCATCCGCATGAACGGACGGTTAACTCGGGTACCCGAGCATTAGGCTTAACACATGTGGTTTCGCAAAGAGGTTTCCGAAACTCACAATAGCCCTGTCCCAGATTTTATCTTCGATCTAATCAATCATCTAGATGAAGATGTTCTACTCATCGGACCTGGTGATAAACCAATCTTTTCTTCCAACGGAATTGAAAGTCTCAATGTTTTGCGTGACGGCCGAGTCTTAACTCCAGAACTTTCAGCAATTGTTAGAGCTGTACGTCGCACCCGCAATCCTCATAATGGAAAACTTGAAATTGCACGAGGACCAATAGGCGAAGGAACGAGAGAGCTCACACTCAAGGTTGTAGCTCTCGAAGATGAGGATCTCATTCTCATTCTTATCAGCGACGAATCTGAAGCGCAGCGCGTGCATGAAGTACGACGCGATTTCGTTGCAAACATTTCTCATGAGCTAAAGACGCCGATTGGTGCGCTCTCGCTACTGAGCGAGGCTGTCCTCTCAGCAAAAGAAGACCCAGAATCTGTCACTAAATTTGCGAGTCGAATGCAACATGAGGCTAAACGTTTAACGGATTTGGTTCAAGAAATCATCAATTTGAGCAGATTGCAGGACTCTGATCCGCTTTCGGTTGCTGATGAAGTAAGTATCGATGACATTATTCAGGTGGCAGTAGATCAATGCCAGACAATTGCTCAGGCAAGAAAAATTGAAGTAACTTTTACTAGGTCGCCTGATGCCATCGTTCTTGGCGATGGCGAGCAGATAACGATGGCAGTTCATAACTTGATTGAAAATGCCATCAACTATTCGCCTGAAAATACAAAGGTCTCAGTCACAACCGAAATTGAAGATGGAATCGTGCAAATCTCTGTAACTGACCAAGGAATTGGCATTCCTGAATCTGATCAGGCGCGAATCTTTGAACGCTTCTACCGCGTCGATCCTGCTCGTTCTCGCGAAACTGGTGGCACAGGCCTTGGGCTTTCAATTGTGAAGCATGTAGCAACTAAGCACGGTGGGGATGTCAGCGTCTGGAGCGCTCCAGCAGTTGGCTCAACATTTGCACTTCGATTACCCATCTATTCCAACACAGGGGAAACAAACTCATGACCAAGATCTTAATCATCGAAGATGAAATCTCTTTCTCAGAGGCCCTTAGCTTCCTTCTCGAAAAAGAGGGTTACTCCACACATATTGCTGAAACCGGCAAAGCCGGACTTGATGCATTCAAATCAGAGAGCTTTGATCTCATTCTGCTGGATCTGATGATTCCAGAAGTATCTGGAATAGATGTCTGCCGCACTATTCGCGCTACTTCTCAGGTACCAATCATCATGTTAACTGCCAAGGATTCAGAGATAGATAAGGTTGTTGGGCTTGAACTTGGAGCCGATGATTATGTAACAAAGCCTTATTCATCGCGCGAGCTAGTGGCGCGCATCAAAGCAGTATTACGCCGTGGCTCTCTCGATGAAGCCAATAGCGCTGAATCAACTGGCGTTCATGAAATCGCTGGAATCAGAATGGATGTTGAGCGCCACCAAGTAAGCGTTAACGGAAGCAATATTGCACTTCCACTCAAAGAGTTTGAACTACTTGAATTCTTACTTCGTAATGCCGGACGTGTTCTTACTCGCGGACAGCTCATTGATCGCGTCTGGGGCGGTGACTATTACGGAGATACAAAGACTCTTGATGTTCACATTAAGCGCTTACGCTCAAAGATTGAAGCAGATCCTGCTAACCCAGTACTTATCCAAACAATCCGCGGATTAGGGTACAAATTCGAGGCGTAGACTGAGCCTTATGCCTGAGAAAAAGAAGAAAACCTTTACTTCCCGAGATGCTCGCAATTGCATCATCGTTCCCAGCGATTTAGACCATAAATATTCACGTGGGGTGCTTGGCGTAATCACCGGTTCAGCTCAATATCCGGGAGCTGCAGTCCTAACCACCGCTGCAGCAAGTGCCACTGGACTTGGCATGATCAGATTTCATAGCTCATCTGGTTTAGCTCATCTAGTTCTGCATACATGCCCAGAAGTTGTTGTGCAGCCAGGACCTGTCACAGCATGGCTTGCAGGATCTGGAATTCACGAGAAGAAACGGAGCGATTTCACAACCTGGCTGCGCCATCGCTGGTTTACCTTGTTAAAGGCGCAGACAGTTCCAGCAGTTCTTGATGCTGGTGCTTTAAATCTCGCTGGTTCTCTGTCTCAACCCACTTTGATTACACCTCATGCAGGTGAATTAGCTCGGCTACTAACTCGCCGTGGTCTGCCCGTCAGTTCTGAATCTCTCGAAGCAGATCCCCTTCATTGGGCCGAGAAGGCATCCCGGCACCTAGGCGTTACCGTCTTACTCAAGGGCGCGCAGACAGTTGTTGCACATGACGACTTCGTCATAGCGCTACCAAAGGCCACTTCATGGCTGGCCACAGCTGGAACCGGAGATGTTCTGGCCGGAATCATTGGCGCACTTATTGCTACCAACTACATTGAAATTCTCAATAACCCTAATCGTCTTGCTGAAGTTGCAGCAACAGGTGCATATATTCATAACCAAGCCGCGTTACTTGCATCTGATGGAGCACCAATCTCTGCAACGAAAGTAATTGATGAAATACCAAGTGCAATAAAGAAAATTCTTAAGTAAGCATCTAGGGATATCCCTTCATCTACATTTTCGTTTATCCGACTTACCCTTGTGCATGGTTAAAACTCAGGCGAATCCTGCGCGAGTTCTCATCATCAATGATGATGCTTTTGAACTTGCCACGATGTCTGCATCCCTGAGATTGCACAGCACAAATATTGTTGGTGAAGCAACCAATATGTTGATTGCTGAAAACTTATTTCGCTCTCTGCAACCCGAAGTAGTACTGATTGATTTACAGTTCTCTGGCGAAGAGGCAATTGGCTTACTGCAACGTTTTCGTAAGGTGGATCCAAAACTGGGAATCGTAATAACTACTTCCTGTCCAGACCTTCGCCTCTTTGGATTACTAGAACGCAACATTCCTAAAGGCAGCAGAATTATCCTGAAACGGTCAGTCTCGGATCTTTCGATTATCACCTTCGCTCTTGCTGAATGTCTTGGCTCAGCCCAAGATGGTTCTGCAATGAAGTGGATAAGCCTTCATTCCACAATTCATGCAAATTCTTTCCTGACAATTCTGAATGAATTCACCGATATTCAAATCGAAACGCTTCGTTTAGTGGCACAGGGGCTAAGCAACTCTGAAATTGCGCGAGTGAGATTTGTTTCAGAGAAATCAGTGGAACAAATCGTGGCCCGTATTGCGCAGCACCTATCGATATCTCCTGATCGCAGCAAAAACCTACGTGTGATATTGACCGGCGAATACTTCAAATGGCTTGGCGCACCTCGTCATTAACGGCCTTTGCGGTAAAGTCACTGCATGCCTTCAGGAGTAACGCTCAGCGATATCCGTAAGCGATGGAATGAAGTCCTCGACCTCGTTGAGAGCCGCGACCGCATCGTCTGGATTGCCTACTTTGATGCCCGCCTTGAATCCTTTGAAAATGGGCGACTCACGCTCGATTTCAGCGATGCCAACAAGTTGGCTACTGGCCACAATTATGCAGATGCACGTATCCGCCATCGCGCAGCGCTACAGGGCGCTATTTACGATGTCTTTGGAATCAACGTTGTCGTGGTCGAAAAATGAGAAAAGTTCTCGCTCTCGGTCTTTCGCTAGCTCTGACAGCTTTCACAATTGTTCCTGTTGCAGCAGATGACCTCGGGCTGATTGGTCCAGGGGATCGACTTCATGGCGCCGATGTCAGTCGCTGGCAGCACCCTAATGACAAACCAATAAACTTTAAGAAGATGCATGCAGCTGGCCTGAGCTTTGTCATGATTAAAGCATCTGATACCCGTTACGACGCCGATCGTTTAGCCTTGAAATATGTGAAGATGGATCGCAACGCAGCGCAAGATGCCGGGATCTACACAGGTTTCTATCACTATGCAATCTTGCCGAATGTCAGCACACCAGCAGCGATTACAAAGGATGCGCGAGCTCAAGCGCAGAAAGTCTTGTGGCGACTTGCAGATCTTGGTGGCTACAACGATCAGGATCTCCCCTATGCACTTGACCTTGAGACGCGATGCATTCAATGGAGCAGCTCTGGCGCTTGCCGGAAAAATGCCACTCGCAGCGCTGCAACGTTATGGGCCAAGACATTCCTAAAGACGCTTAAGGAGAAAACTGGGCGTACCCCAATTCTCTACTCTTCACCATCATTTCTTGAGACTGCGCTAAATCGCGATAAGGAACTTAATTCTTATCCTCTCTGGATTGCCCACTATGCAATTGATCCGGCAGAACCGGATGCAAAACCAAATGTGAAACCGGGCGGATGTTTTGTCCACTCATGGACCACAAAAGAGTGCTCAGCAAATTGGACGATGTGGCAGTACACCTCTTGTGGAATCGCACCTAAATACGGAGTTCCTGGTAATCGCTTAGACCTCAATGTTTTTAGCGGTGGACGCGAGAAATTCCTCGCACTCCTGACCGGCACGTGGCAACCAGATCCCATTGATGTCATGCCTAAGAATGAAACTTCTACAATCGTGATTTCATCCTTTAGCGCCTCGACGACCAATAAGAACGTCATCATTAACGTTGAAGTTAAGCGTCCAGATAGCACCCCGGTAGTTACCGGAACCGTCCGCTATTACTTTGCCGAGGAAAATGCGACAGTGCCTGCCGTTGTTCAGAATGTAGAGCGTGAGACAAGCGGAATTTGGAAGTTATCCATCTCGGGAATTCCAGCCGGCTCTTGGGTTGGTCATGTGGGCTTTACCGATGAGACCGGAACCCATGCTGAAGTTAAAACACCACTCAGCTTAGATATTGTGCAGGGACCAACGCCTGCACCTAAGCCAAGTAAGAAACCAACAAAGAAGCCATCAACAGATAGCTGTCGCAATCAGATTAAGAATTAACTAATTAAGAGTTAACGAGGGCTTTGAGAGCAGATTCCTCTTCGCTAATGACCTTTGCAAATGATTGAACGGATTCTTTTCTATCTGCTGACTTCCAGCCGAGGGTTTCACCGATGATTTCAGCAACGGTATCGGCGGCCGATAGCCCACTATCACTAGCTTCAAAAGAGATACGAGTGCGTCGTAACAAGACATCTTCGACTGATAGCGCACCTTCATGTGTTGCTGCGTGAAGAATTTCAGCTTTGATGTATGGAAGATCAGGAATAAGGCGCTGCGCCATTGAAGGATCTTCCGTGATGATTTCAAGAATCTCTGAAATCAGTGAGCCATAGCGATCCAAAAGATGTGTGACAGTTGCTTCGCTGATGTTATATCCGTCCGCAATCTTGAGCACTTGTTGTTGCAGAGCAAAGTAACCATCTGCACCGATGAGTGGGAGTTTTTCAGTGACAGAATCGCTGACGATACGGCGCAGATCAAGCACAGCGAGATCAACGGCATCTTTAGCCATCACGCGATAGGTGGTGTATTTACCGCCAGCTAAGCTGACAAAGCCTGGCGCTGGTCGATCAACGGTATGTTCACGTGAAAGCTTTGTTGTCGCTGATGCTGCATTGTTGGCAACCAATGGACGAAGTCCGGCAAAGACACCGATGATGTCTTCTGTCTTAAGTTTTGGTTCTAAAACACGATTGGCTTGATCAAGGATGTACTGCACATCTTCTTGAGTCGCTAGCGGCTTGGCGCGATCGCCCTCGTATGGCGTATCCGTTGTACCGACAATCCACTTATCTCCCCAAGGAATTAAGAAGAGTACCGAGACTGCAGTCTTTAAAATGATGCCATCTTTTGAGTGAATAGCGCTCTGTGGAACGACGATATGAACGCCCTTAGACATGGCAACTGAATATCCAGGAGTTAAACCAAATTGCTGGTGCAGCTCATCGCTCCAGACTCCAGCGCACATGATTGTCGCCTTTGCCGCAATGGTGAGCGTCTTGCCTGATTTGAGATCAGTTGCAACGACGCCCGTAACCTTCTTGCCATTTCGTGTCAGATTATCAACGCGGACGTTTGTGGCCATGACAGCTCCATGACGTGCTGCTGTTCGAGCAATCATCATGGTGTGGCGCGCATCATCTACCTGAGCATCAAAGTAGCGAATAGCGCCGGTGATGATGTCCTGTCGCAGCGATGGAGAAATATTGGCAATCGTCTTTCCGGTGAGGTGCTTATGCGAAGGAAGCGAACGCTTAAAACCACGGAGCGCATCGTAGAGAGCAAGGCCAGCACCGACATAGGTACGCTCTTTCACTTTCTCAGTGAGTGGGTAGAGAAAACTTACCGGCTTTACAAGATGAGGACATTGAGTTGAAACCATGAGTTCGCGTTCGTGGAGCGCTTCGCGTACCAATTTAAAGTCATATTGTTCTAGATAGCGCAGTCCACCATGAATAAGCTTGCTAGAACGGCTAGAAGTTCCTGCTGCAATATCTTGAGATTCAACTAAAGCCACTTTCAGTCCACGTGTAACCGCATCGAGTGCAACGCCGACACCATTTACTCCCCCACCAATCACGAGGATGTCGAACTCCTCGGTGGCTAGGGCCGAGAGCGCAGCAGTGCGTTGCTCTGGGTTGAGTGCAGAAGTAAACATTGTGAAAGCTACCAATTTCTCATTGCGCTTAGTTTCTAGATTTATCGGTTTTGAGTAGTCTTAACTATATGGCATACATCGGAAGTTTGGACCAGGGAACCAGCAGCACGCGCTTCATGATCTTCGATGCTGCCGGAAAAGTCGTTGGACAGCATCAGATGGAACATCGTCAGATACTTCCGCAGGCAGGCTATGTCGAACATGATGCCGCTGAAATTTGGGAACGTACGCAGGAAGTAATTACTGGCGCTCTCAAGCAGGCCAATATCTTGGGCTCTGACCTTGCGGCAATTGGGATTACCAACCAACGTGAAACCACTGTCGCGTGGGATGTCACGACCGGAAGACCTCTTCATAACGCAATCGTCTGGCAGGACACACGTACGGCAGATTACTTAGCTACCTTTTCTCAACAAGTTCGCGATGAGATCACCCATAAGACTGGGCTAGCCATCGCTCCCTACTTTGCCGGCAGCAAGATGCGTTGGCTCATTAAGAACTCACCTGCTGTGCAAAGCGCAATTGCTGCAGGAACTGCGCGCTTTGGCACTATCGATACTTGGCTGCTTTGGAATTTATCTGGTGGCGTTCGTTCTGGAGTGCACTTCACTGATGTCACTAATGCCAGCCGCACACTTCTCATGAACCTTGAGACGCTGCAGTGGGATGAGCAGTTGCTAGAACAATTCGAAATTCCACGAACCGTGCTTCCCGAAATCAAATCTTCCTCTGAAATCTATGGCGCAACAGATCCGCATGGACCACTTGGTAGCGCCGTTCCGATTGCTGGCATCTTGGGAGATCAACATGCAGCGATGGTGGGCCAAGCCTGCTTCGCTCGTGGTGAATCAAAGACAACCTATGGAACCGGAAACTTTGCCTTGTTGAATACCGGCACCGAGATTGTTAGATCAAAGAATGGCTTGCTCACAACGGTCTGCTACAAATTTGGCGACCAGCCAGCGATGTATGCACTTGAAGGCTCTGTTGCAGTCACAGGCTCTGCGATTCAATGGTTACGTGATCAACTGGGCATCATTAACCACGCGGCAGAAACTGAAGCGCTGGCATCATCGGTAACTGACACTGCGGGAATTTACTTCGTGCCTGCTTTTTCGGGACTCTTTGCACCGTACTGGCGAAGTGATGCGCGCGGTGTCATCGTTGGTTTGACTCGCGCAGCGACTAAAGCTCACTTAGCGCGTGCAGCTCTTGAAGCAATCTGTTATCAAACTCGCGATGTCATGGATGCAATGGTTGCCGATAGCGGTGTGCCGATGACAGAGATGCGCGTTGATGGCGGAATTACCGCTAACTCGCTCTGCATGCAGATGCAGGCAGACATTATGGGAATTGATATCACTCGACCACTCATCACCGAAACAACTGCGTTAGGGGCTGCCTATGCAGCAGGCCTCGCAATTGGTTTTTGGAAAGATACCGATGAGCTCAAAAAACAGTGGCAACAATCGCGACGCTGGAACCCCACATCAACTGCAGCAGAACGCCAAGCGGGATATGCAGGATGGAAGAAGGCGATCGAACGTACCCTTAACTGGGCCTAACGAGATATATCTAGGCGCACGATAGAGTACGCACATCATGGATGAAATCCTCGAACTTACAGCAGGAGTAGTGCGCACAAGCCGCACCATGAACGACGGTCGCACCATCCGTTATTACGACACTGCCGGCCAGACTCGCTCAGCGAAAGATCAACGTCCCGAAGAAGATCAGCCAGGTATTGGCGAACTTCGTTTAGATCCTTTAGTAAATGAATGGGTTGCCATGGCAGCTCATCGCCAAGGTCGCATCTTTCTGCCACCGAAAGAACTCTGTCCGCTCTGTCCAACTACAGGCGAACTTCTTACTGAAATTCCCGAAGGTGACTTTGAAGTTGTTGTCTTTGATAACCGTTCACCATCGCTTCGACCACCGGCAGGCGACTTTGCACTTCCTGATCTGGTTGGCGCAGATACCGATGAAGGCGCAGCTGCTGGTAAGTGTGAAGTAATCTGCTTTACCGCCGACCATGGCGGTTCCTTTAAGCTCCTTTCACCGCAGCGAGTTCGCACACTTTTAGAAGCTTGGCGCGATCGCACCGCTGAACTTTCGACGCTTCCATACATCGCACATATCGCTCCCTTTGAAAATCGAGGCGAAGAGATTGGCGTAACACTGGCGCACCCACATGGCCAGATTTATGCCTACTCATATCTGCCGCCACGCGTTGCCAAGATGCTTGAGGTTGCTCGCGCACACCACCAGAAGACTGGCCGTGTGCTCTTCGATGATGTTGTAGCTCGCGAACTACGTGATCAGGTACGCATCATCGCGCGCAATGAACATTGGATTGCATATACCCCTTACGCCTCACGCTATCCCTTTGAAATTCACGTAACACCGCTTGTGCCAGTTGCAGATTTAACTGAACTTTCCCCTGCTGCCTGTGATTCATTCCCATCGATTGCCATCGAAGTGATGCAACGACTCGACGGTGTATTTGGAATTGATATGGCCTACATCGCAGCATGGCATCAAGCACCTGTACGCGAAGGCCGCGATCTACTTCGCCTGCATTGGCAGATCACTTCAGTGCGACGTGCGCCAGGAAAGCTGAAGTATTTGGCTGGTTCCGAATCAGCGATGGGCGCTTTCATTATGGATATGAAGCCAGAGCAATCAGCTCAACAGTTAAAAGATGTAAAGATTTAAGTTAATGGCAACGATTGCACGCCATTTCGAGGATTTATACGGTCGTAAGCCAGAGGTAATTGCCGAAGCTCCAGGTCGAGTAAATCTCATCGGCGAACATATTGATTACAGCGAAGGCTTCGTTCTCCCCTTTGCGATTGCCGATAGAACATATGCCG
>CAZSWE010000014.1:0-18277 GCA_964610715.1 uncultured Candidatus Planktophila sp. | reverse complement strand
TCTTGATTGGCGCTAAGAAGCTTAAGTTTCCGTAGAGCTTGTTATCTGCATTTTCGCGAACGGCGCAGGTGTTAAAGACAACGATATCTGCCTGATTTCCTTGAACAACTGGGATGTAACCTGCTTCATCCAAGAGACCAGCGATTCTTTCAGAGTCGTGCACATTCATCTGGCACCCGTAGGTTTCAACTAGATATGTGCGAGTCATAAGACTCATCTTATTTCAGGTCTAGTTGGTGATGCGAATTGGTGCGATACCGCGAGCAATCTGACGCTCGAAATGGACCTCTCGCTTGTCGTTAAAGACTGCAGCGGCCTTGTATGTCTCATCCATAAATGCTTTAAGTTCATCACGAGCTTTGAGGCCATCTCCAGAGAGATCTTCTCGTTCAAAAACTTTCCACGCACGCAATACTGGGGCAACAACATCATCGAGATGTTGCTGAAGGTCATAGATGCCAGCTAGAGCAATCTGAACTGCCTTGCGACCGAATCCCGGCATATTTGCACCGGGCATGTCGAAGTTTGTCACTACATCGGTAATTGCGCGCATCGCCGCATTCGGTTCCATATCAAGAGCTGCAGAGAGTGTATTCCGATAAAAGAGCATGTGTAGGTTTTCATCAAGTGCAACTCGTTGCATCATATTCTCGGCTATTGGATCGTCAGAAAGTTTTCCGGTATTGCGATGTGAAATACGCGTTGCTAGCTCCTGGAAAGAAACGTAAGCAATCGTGTGCAACATATCGTTTTCATAAGGTGTTTGGTAGCCCAGTGACATATGAGCCATACGTAGATCTTCGAGCTGATAAGGATCTACTCCCCTGGTGGCCATCAAATAATCACGGATGACAATTGCATGTCGCGCTTCTTCTGCGGTCCAGCGTTCAATCCAATTTCCCCATGCGCCATCGCGACCCATAGAGATGGCAATCTCAGTGTGATAGCTCGGTAAATTATCTTCAGTAAGCAGATTGAGTACAAGAGAGTCCTGTGCAACTGGCGTCAGCCGCGAGTCTTTAGCTTCCCAAGCATCACCATTGAGGGGGCCTGCGTAATCACGGCCCTCGGACCAAGGGACATACTCATGGGGATACCAATTTTTTTGAACCGAAAGATGGCGCTCTAGTTCAACAGCGACTACCGGTTCAAGATCTCGAATCAGACGTGACTGGATTTGTGCTGACTCTTCGCTCATGAACGTAACAGTACGGCAGTGACTTTGTTACTTACGAGTTAGAAATTATCTTTCGCACGCTTTTGAGCCTGTTCTGTGCGCCATTTCGCAATTTCAGCGTGATTACCGCTGAGCAAAATCTCGGGAACTGAGATTCCACGCCACTCTTGAGGTTTAGTGAAATTTGGATATTCGAGATATCCCTCGCTGTTATGCGACTCTTCAGCCAATGATTCTGGATTTCCAAGAACGCCTGGAATCAACCTTGTAATTGCTTCAATCATCACCATGGCAGCTACTTCCCCACCACCAAGAACATAATCACCGATAGATGCTTCATGCACTGTGATATTTCGTGCTTGGAATTCTGGTCGTGAGTAATACTGGCGAATGCGATCGTCGATTCCTTCATATCGCCCACATGCAAAGATCAATTGGCTAGCTGATGAGAAGCTGGCAGCAATTTTCTGGCTGAAGCGCTTACCTGCGGGGGTCAGAATGATGATCTCTGCCCCATCTTCAATGATGGAATCAATTGCCTGCGCCCAGACTTCAGGAAGCATGACCATGCCTGCTCCGCCACCGTAGGGAGTGTCATCCACGGTGTTGTGGTTATCGTTGGTGAAATCTCGCAAGTTATGAACTTTGATATCAACAATTCCCGAGCTTTGCGCCTTGCCTAAAAGCGAAAGGCTCAGTGGGGCTAAATACTCAGGAAAGATAGAGATGACATCGATCTTCACTTTATCTCTCCTTCAATTACTGGTGGGATCACAGTCATGCGACGAGCCTTGATATCTACAATCGGAACCAGCTGGCGTACAAAAGGAATGAGCGTCTCAGCAGATTCTGACTTAATCACCAAGACATCTTGGCCAGGAAGATTAAGAACTTCCGTTACCTCTCCAAATTCATCGCCATCGACTAGATATGCCTTGCAGCCAATGAGTTGGAGAACGTGATAATCATCTTCATCAAGGCCTGGTGCGTCGATATCAACATCTGCATAGAGAAGCTCATTACGCAGCCCCTCTATCGCGTTACGGTCTTCGATGCCGTCAAAAGAGAGCAAGAGAATTCCATTGTGTACGCGTGCAGAAGCCACGGTGAGATTCCCGTGGCTTTCTGTCTCTAGAACTGCGCCGATGGCAAAGCGATCTTCTGCTTCATCTGTTCGGACTTCGATAGTAGCTTCACCTAAAATTCCGTGAGCTTTACCGATGCGGCCCACGTTTAATTTCATGGGTTGAAGAAAAGTTAGCGAACCTCGTCGGTATCGATGAGATCGACGCGGACGGTGCGACCTGCGAGAGCGCTTACGACTGTGCGAAGCGCCTTTGCTGTGCGACCGTTACGACCGATTACCTTGCCGATATCCTCAGGATTGACGCGCACTTCGAGCGTGGTGCCACGACGGTGCGTCTTCTCCTTTACATTGACATCGTCAGGGTTATCAACGATTCCCTTTACGAGATGTTCGAGAGCTTCATCAATCATTATGCGCTTGGAGTTTCTTCAGTTACAGAACTTACTTCTGTAGTGTCCGGAGTTGCAACAGAGCTTGCTTCGTCCGAGGTTCCAGCTGAAGTTGCGTCTTCAGCAATTTGTTCTGTAACAGCAGGAGCTTCCGCGACTGCAGGAGCTTCCGCGACTACAGGAGTTTCTACAGCAGGTGCCGCCTTAGCAGCCAACTTATCTTGCGCCTTCTTCTTCATAGTTGTCGCGCCTTCTGCAGGTTCTGCAGCAGCAGCCTTAACAGCTGCTTCGTAGGCAACGCTCTTATGTGGCTTAGGAGCTGCAACCTTGAGTGTGCCTTCTGTTCCTGGAAGACCCTTGTGCTTCTGCCAATCGCCAGTCACCTTAAGAAGAGCCTCTACAGCCTCTGAAGGTTGTGCACCAACGCCGAGCCAGTACAGAGCGCGCTCTGAGTTAACTTCGATGATTGATGGTTCTTGCCCTGGGACGTAGCGACCAATCTCTTCGATTGAAAGTCCGTTACGAGCCTTGCGTGAATCTGTGACGACAATGCGGAAATAAGGTGTGCGAATTTTTCCCATGCGCATTAAACGAATTTTTGTAGACAAAGAAGTAGTGCTCCTAAAAAAGTGTGTCGATCCGCAACTGCTACAGCGGGGTGCGTAGCGATGAGGTCCAACTGTGGATTGGGTTGTTACCGGGGTAGAGGGCCCTGTAACAGGTGGCTAATCTTGCCAGTTTCGCTCCCAATCTGGAAATCAGCCGTTCTCCAGCGCTCGTTTAGCGGGGTTTCCCGACTTCGACTTCTTCTTCTGAATCGGAGCTGCTTTCTTGGGAGCTGGAGGCAGCCCCGGCATGCCGGGAGGAAGAGCCATGCCCCTAGCCATATTCATATTGGGCATGCCCCCACCATTTCGCATCTGCTTCATCATCTTCTGAGCTGCTGTGAATTTATCGGCGAGGGCATTTACCTCTGAAACTTTGCGACCAGAACCTAACGCGATACGGGCACGTCGTGAACCATTGAGCACTTTGAGATCGCGTCGTTCTAGTGGCGTCATTGATTGCACAATTGCTTTAGTTCTTGTGATTTCTGATTCATCAAAGTTATCGATCTGCTTCTTCATCGCGCCAGCTCCTGGAAGCATTCCTAGTAACTTGCCCATGGAGCCCATCTTCGACATCGCCTCGAGCTGCTCGAGGAAATCATCGAGTGTGAAATCTTCACCTGCTGCAAACTTATCCTCTAACTTCTTCGCTGAGTCGCCATCAAAGGCCTTCTTAGCTTGTTCAGCCAAGGTGGCAACATCGCCCATTCCCAAAATTCGAGAGGCCATTCGCTCTGGATAGAAGATATCGAAGTCAGAAATCTTTTCACCGGTGGATGCGAACATGATTGGCTTGCCGGTCAGGGATGCAATAGAAAGCGCTGCACCACCACGTGCATCACCGTCAAGTTTTGTAAGAACTACGCCATCGAAACCAACTCCATCTTGGAAGGCTTTCGCAGTACGTACCGCATCTTGACCGATCATGGCATCGACAACGAAGAGGATCTCTTGTGGCGACACGGCATCACGGATAGCAATCGCCTCTTGCATCAACTCTTGATCAACGCCTAGCCGTCCTGCAGTATCGACAATCACCATGCTGTGCAGCTTTGACTGCGCAAATTTAATTCCATCCTGTGCAACTCGTACAGGATTTCCGACACCATTTCCAGGTTCGGGAGCAAAGACTGGCACTCCAACAGATTGCCCAACAACTTGCAATTGATTGACTGCATTTGGTCGCTGCAAATCTGAGGCGATTAGAATTGGTGTTTCGCCTAGATCTTTATAGAACTTAGCTAACTTGGCGGCAAGCGTTGTCTTACCAGCGCCCTGCAGACCAGCCAACATAATGACTGTTGGTGGATTCTTTGCAAAGCGAATACGACGTGCTCCGCCGCCGAGAATTTCGGTGAGCTCTTGGTTTACAACATCAAAGATTGCTTGTGCCTGGTTGCTACCTGCCTGCAAAGTTGCAAGCAAGGCGAGCGATTTATCTCCTACTTTTTGCGTGAACTCTTCAACTACTTCGAGCGCTACATCTGCATCCAGCAGGGCAGATCTGATATCAAGAACCGCAGCATCGATATCTTTCTCTGAAATCTTGCCGCGAGAGCGAAGCGCACCAAAGGCGCCAGCAAACTTGCTAGAGAGTGACTCAAACATAAGAAGTAGAGTCTACTTCAGAGCCACTCGCAATCTCTCTGCTACTTCATGAGCGCGTTCTGGCGTGAGCGGTCCCCCATTGATCTCTGTGACATACAAGGTATCGATAGCTTCTGCGCCGAGTGTTGTCACGATGGCAGAGCGGATATCGATATTGCTCTTTGTGATTGTGTCGCCGATTCCAAAGAGGAGCGCTGGCCTATCGTGGCTGCGGACTTCAACGATAGTGGCATCAGTTGCTGCATCGAGAAATGTCTCTACAACTGGCGCTGGCACTGGAATTGTCGGCAACTGCGCATATGCCTCAATGCGATCTGAGATTCTCTGCGTGAGTGAATCCTTGCTAGCAAGTGCATCAACTAGTTCGCGATGCAGGATCTTTTCGGTTAGGGCTGGAGCATGTGGATCGGGAATTACTATCCACTCCATCACTGCAGATATCCCGTGTGACTTCGTTCGCGCCGAACGCACATCAAGTCGCAGGAGATTAAGAACGCCGGCCACAGTCGAGAGCAACCCTGGCTTATCACTGACCACAATTTCAATCGCATAGAGATTTCCTCTGTCATCAATCGTGACAGCAAGCTCCCCTAGTTCGGCCTTACTTCTCTGTTCTGGGCTCAGTTCTGGTTGTTGAGCAACGGTGTTATCAGTCAACGCGTTTGTCACTCTGGCAACTAGGTCGGCAACGAGAGATGCTTTCCAATCAGTCCACGCCGCCCTTCCGGTTGCTTCACCATCGGCGATGCTCAGCGCATGTAAAAGCTCAAGCGTCTGCAGATCTGGAATGACTTCAAGAACTGATGCGATTGTTGCTGGGTCATCAAGATCTCGTCTTGTGGCAGTTGCCGAAAGAAGTAAATGCTGCTTCACAAGGATTTTAATTACGGCGATATCCGGTTCAGAGAAACCGATGCGGGCAGCAATCGGTGCAATAAGTCTTTCGCCGCGTTCGGAATGATCTTCCTCGCTACCTTTGCCGATGTCGTGAAAGAGCGCGCTAAAGAGAAGTAAGTCAGGTCTATGCACCTGTCGCGTCAGAGCAGCAGCATGCACTGCTGTCTCGACCATATGTCTATCGACAGTGTGGCGATGTAGGACATTTCGCTGCGGCAGCGATCGAACGCTCTTCCACTCTGGAATCCAATGAAAGATGATCTCTTCTTGATCTAACGCTTCGAAAATTTGCACCATGGCAGAGCCTGCGCCAATCAATGAGATGAGATTTTCACGCGCTTCACGTGGCCAGGGGTTAGGGAGCGCACCTATACCGCTACTTAAATTTTCGCCAAGGCGCGCTAGCGAATCCATTGAGATCGGCAGCCCCAGCTGCGCAGCGGAGGCAGCAGCACGTAGCCCAATAACAGGATCTAAAGAAAAATCTGCATCAAGGCCAATTACTACTTCGCGATTTGAAACGGCGATATCCCTTGAGAGCGTTGTCGAGCGAACTTTTCTAAGGAATCTGCCACCGCCATCTCTTCCTTTATGTGCCAAGCGATACCAGGTGGAATCAAGGATGTAATCGACGGTACGGGCCGCTTGCGCCACATCGCTCATTAAGAGGTCTGCATCTTGATAACCCAAGAGCTCTGCAACTTTGTCCTGCTCTTGAAAGAACAATCTATCTTTATCGCGCCCACTGACGATATGGAGAGCTTCACGAACGTTTGATAAGAGCGATTCGGCAACGCTAATCTTTTCAATAGGAACTGCAATCGCATGCGAGCGTTCGATTGCGCGCAGCGCCGTAATATCTCGTAAACCTCCGCGAGCTTCCTTCAAATCTGGCTCGAGCAGATAAGCCAGCTCGCCTGCTCTTTGATGTCGTTCCAGGAGCGATTCCTGCAGCTGCGGCAAGCGAACCTTTGAATACTTGCGCCACGACTCTAAAGAATCAACCTGAACGGCTGCAACTAGCTCGGCGCTGCCGCAAACTAGCCGTATATCAAGAAGGCCAAGTGCGACCTTTAAATCTGATTCCGCAGCTTCTCGCATCTCTGAGCGAGTACGAACTGAGTGGTCGACCTTAATTGCGCGCCCTGAAATTTTCTCATCCCACAGTGGATAGAGGATTTTATTGACGATCTCTGATAGCTCCTGTGATCGATAAGAGCCAGAGTGAATGATGACAATATCTAAATCTGAACCTGGAGAGAGTTCGCCGCGGCCGAAACCTCCGACCGCGGCGATTGCTACCTCGAGTGGGTGAGCGCCACTTTTTTCGAATAGAGATGCCAGAAGTCGATCGCCCTCATTTGATCGAGCTCGTCTCTCTCTAGTTCCCACAGCGCTCATCCTATTTTCTTCATGGCTATTTTCTTTAAATCGCGTCAGAACCCTTCTCGCCGGTACGTACGCGAACTACTTGATCTACGGGAGTGGTCCAAACCTTTCCATCCCCAATAGAACCTGTTGATGCTGCTTTAACAATGACATCGACTACTGAGTTAGCGTCTTTATCATCGACGAGTACTTCCAGGCGAACCTTTGGTACGAGATCAACTGTGTATTCAGCACCACGATAGACCTCTGTATGTCCACGCTGGCGACCGAAGCCACTTGCTTCAGAGACTGTCATGCCGGTAATTCCTGCAGCTTGAAGCGCATCCTTCACATCATCTAACTTAAACGGTTTGAGAATTGCAGTAATTAACTTCATCTCTATGCCCCCTTTGAAGCGCCTGAGACGCTCCCTTGTGTGTTATCAGTGAGTTCGTAGCCTCGCTCTGCATGCACAACCAGATCGATTCCCGAAATTTCATCATCCTTTGAGATACGGAATCCCATTACCAAGTCAATAACCTTAGCGATTATGAGAGTCATGATGAATGAGTAGGCAAGTACTGCAACAACGCCTGTGGCCTGCTTTACAAGCTGCTCAGTGCCTCCTCCGTTGAACAGTCCTACTTCAACTCCGACAAAGCCAATCATTATCGTTCCGACGATGCCACCAACAAGGTGAACTGCCACAACATCTAATGAATCATCGAATCCGAAGCGGAACTTGAGTCCCACTGACATCGCACAGAGCGCACCAGCAGCTACACCGATGATGAGAGCACCGCTTGCCGTCACTGCAGCACATGCTGGTGTGATTGCAACAAGTCCAGCAACAACACCGGATGCTGCGCCCAGGCTTGTTGCGTGACCGTCACGCACCTTCTCTACAACGAGCCATGCAAGCACTGCCGCTGCAGTTGCTCCAATGGTGTTAAGAAGTGCAAGACCTGCGGTTCCATTTGATGCAACTGCAGAGCCTGCATTGAAACCAAACCAGCCGAACCATAGAAGGGCTGCACCCAACATTACGAGAGGTAGGTTGTGTGGTCTCATTGGAGATCTTCCAAAGCCAACTCGCTTACCTAGAATTATTGCAACGGCTAGACCTGCAGCACCGGCGTTAATGTGTACCGCGGTACCTCCAGCAAAGTCGATAGCGCCCAAATCATTGGCAATCCATCCACCAGTCTCTGCAACAAAATCATCGAATGCAAATACCCAGTGTGCAACTGGGAAGTAGACGAGAGTCGCCCAGACTCCAGCAAAAACCATCCAAGCTCCGAACTTCGCACGATCTGCAATCGATCCTGAAATTAGAGCAACGGTGATCGCTGCAAAGATTCCTTGGAAAGCGATAAACACTGCAGCAGGTATTGTGCCAATGAGTGCGCCAGAGTTATCTAGCCCCTTTAAGAAGAGAAATTCGGTGACATCTCCGATGTAACCATTGCCGCCCACGGAGTCACCAAAGACCATCGAGAAACCAAAGATGATCCACAGTGTGAAGACAACAGCGAGTGCGCCGAATGACATCATCATCATGTTAAGCACGCTCTTCACTCGAACCATGCCACCATAAAAGAGTGCAAGACCTGGAATCATGAGTGTGACGAGGCCAGCGCTCATCATCATCCAGGCTGTATCACCTGCGTTGAGAACAACTTCTTCCATATTCATTCCAATCACGAAAAGTACTGAACTCACCATTGAGATGGGGTAAAGGTGCCGTTATGGGGTTACAAGCAGTGACGCAACAGGTTAAGAAGTGGTCACAAAAGGACGAGCTTTGTTACAGATGAGTTACGGCTAGGCCTACTGCTAGGCGAGAAGTCCATCTATATAGCTATCGGGCTCGAAGGCGGCGAAGTCGCCCTGGCCTTCTCCTGTGCCGATAAATTTGATGGGGATATCGAGAGCGCTCTCTATGGCAAGGGCTACTCCCCCGCGGGCGCTGCCATCGAGCTTGGTGACAATGAGCCCAGTTACTTCGACAGCTTCGCTAAAGATCTTTGCCTGCGCCAATCCGTTCTGACCTGTTGTTCCATCAATTACCAAGAGCACTTCGGTAATTGGAAGTACCTTTTCAACTACACGTTTTACTTTGCCGAGCTCTGCCATCAAATCATTCTTATTGTGTAACCGGCCAGCGGTATCAATGATCAGGTAATCGCACATCTCATCACTAGCGCGCTTTGCGCTATCGAAGGCAACAGCTGCAGGCTCTGCACCTTCTTTACCGCTCACAACTTCAACGTTGATGCGCTCTCCCCATGTTTGCAGTTGCGCAACAGCTGCGGCGCGAAAGGTATCTGCTGCCCCCAACATCACTGAGTTCCCTGATGACTTAAGGGATGCGGCTAACTTTGCAACCGATGTGGTCTTTCCTGTTCCATTAACGCCCACAACCAAAATTACTTTCTGTTCACCGCCTGAAATGAGCGCGCGTTCACGCCGCGAAAGTTTCGATCGGAGAATCTCTTTAATAGCTGCCTCAGCATCTTCACCGCGCATCTTCTTGGCAGCTTCCAGAAGTTCAGCTACAAGGTGAGGCCCCAAATCAGAGGCGAGAAGTTCAACTTCAATCTCTCTCCAATCAAGGGCGGATGCAGTTGAGGTGCCACGTACCTTGGCGATTAAACGATTAAAAAGACCCATGGCGAATCTAAAGGTTAGGCGGTTTCAGATTCACGCAGACGTTGCGAGATAACTTCGGTGACTCCGTCGCCGCGCATCGTTACTCCGTAGAGCGCATCTGCAATCTCCATGGTGCGCTTCTGGTGGGTGATGATGATCAGCTGAGAGCTCTCGCGCAGCTCTTCCAGAATCGTCAGAAGTCGACCTAAGTTCACATCATCGAGCGCTGCTTCGACTTCGTCGAGAACATAGAACGGGCTTGGACGTGACTTAAAGATTGCAACGAGCATGGCAACTGCTGTAAGAGACTTCTCTCCACCAGAGAGGAGCGATAGCCGCTTCACTCTCTTGCCAGGAGGACGCGCTTCTACATCTACACCGGTATTGAGCAAGTCATCTGGATTGGTCAGAATCAGCCTTCCATCTCCACCTGGGAAGAGGCGCGCAAAGATATCTTTGAAGTGCTCTGCCACATCTTCGTAAGCTTCCATGAAGATTTGTTGTACGCGATCATCGACTTCCTTGATGATGTCCAGCAAATCTTTCTTGGTGCGCTTGAGGTCTTCGAGCTGCTCTGCCAAGAACTTTAGGCGTTCTTCTAGCGCGCTGTATTCCTCAAGTGCTAGCGGATTAATCTTTCCAAGAAGAGTCAATGAGCGTTCTGTGGCAGCAAGACGCTTCTCTTGCTGGTCGCGACGATAAGGGATCAACTCTGTTGCAACTATCTCGCCTGACTCAGTTTCAATAAAGGTCGGAACATCTTTATCAGGTCCGTACTCACCAATAAGAGTTGGAATATCAATGCCAAGTTCTTCAACTGCCTTTGTCTGCAACGCTTCGACGCGCATCCGTTGTTCAGCGCGGGCAATTTCATCTCGATGCACACTTGAAGTGAGCTGATCTAACTCTTGAGTTAATTCACGACTACGTGAGCGAACTGTGAGGGTCTCGCCTTCTCGCTCAGTGCGATTGGCTTCTAGACGCCCGCGTTCGGTTGCAGCCTTAGCAATCGAGCGTTCGATATGGATAAGTGCTTCATAAGCTGCCTCAGCAATCGCTTGTGAAATCACTGCACCACGAGCACGAGCACCACGACGAGAAACGGCTCGCTCTGATGCTTCTCGTTCTGCTCGCGCAGAATCTTCTAGCGCTTGTGCGCGCGCTGCGATAGAGGCTACTCGCTCTTCAGAGGTACGCACAGCAAGGCGTGCTTCAACTTCGGCAGTACGTGCGCTCGAGACTTGATTGCGAAGAGACTCTGCCTTGGAATGATCTGGTTCTGCAATATCTCCGTGCTGCTGCAACTGATTTGATGCAATAGAAAGCTCATTCTCATCGCGCGCCTTAGCTGACGTTGCATCGTTAATCGCGGTCGTTAAGCGATCTACCTCTGCGGTCGCAGATTTAATGTTCTGCCCAGATACGGCAAGTTGTTCCGTGAAAGCTGCGATACGGGCATCGGATTCGTTGAGCTTGGCAAGGGCTGCATCAAAGTTGCTCTGCTTGCTTTCGAGATCTGTAGCCGAAGTAGAAATCTCAAACTTAAGTCGGTCACATGTATGAGTGAGTTCTTCCAACTTCTTCGCTAAATCTGCAATCAGCGCCTGAATCTCAATGAGCGAAGATGAAGATGCAGATCCTCCACGTGCACGGGAGGCGGTAATGATGTCGCCATCGCGGGTTACAACTGTGACGCCGCGATGTTGACCCAAGATGTTCTGAGCATCTCGTGGGTTCTCCGCAACCACAGTCTGCGACAGTAACGTCGAGAGAAGGTCAGAGATTTGTGATGAACGGACATGGCTTAAGAGCGAAGTCAGTCCTGCCGGAGTTGATGAGCCTGCGCTCTGCCCTGGTTCATAGACAAGTACATCTGCCTGACCCAAATTTTCACTACGCAATACAGTCAGAGCGCTCACGGCGGAAGAGAGATCCCGTACAACAATCGCATCAGCTAGCTGTCCAAGAGCCGCCGCAGTTGCTGCCTCCCAGCCCTTATCAATTTCAATCAGAGATGCAATGGATCCAAGAATTGAGACACCACGTGAATCACGAAGGAGTGCAGTAGCGCCATCTCGAGAGCTAGATGTCAGCTTCATCGCTTCCAGCTTTGATTCTAAGGAGTTACGTTCGCGATCTGCTGCGCGCTCGGCATCTACTAAGTCAGCCTGAACTTTCTTTGCTTGATCAAGTGCGTTCTTTGCGCTTTCGAAATGAGAATCTAGCCCGAGCTCTCCGGCATCGGCGTTGGCAATCTCCATCTCGAACTGCGCATAATCTCGCTTTGCAGCATCCACTCGACTCTGCGCTTCATCGCGCGCTGCAGTCAGACGGGAGATCTCTTCGGTAATTGCTTCTAGGCGCGCAGCCAAAGATTTAATGTGACCTTCCTGGCGAGCAGTACCTTCGCGTTGATCAGCCAGTGCGCGTAGCGCTGCAGCGATAGTGTCTTCTTCAGCCTTCAACGCAGCTTCTGCTGAAACCAAAGAGCTGCTCGAACTCACCAACAAGTTCTGCGCCGTCAATACATCTGCGCGCAATTGCGCCTCTTCTGCGCGAAGAGTTGCCGCCTCTTCTTCGAGAAGTTGTGGATCACGGCCAGCGCTACGCGCCTCTTCAGCTTCTTCAGCTAAGAAGCGTGAGCGTTCCTGCGCCAGTGATTGAGTTCCACGGAATTTTTCACGTAGTGCGCTCAGAGAATAGAAGTTCTCTTGCGCCTTGATGAGGAGTGGGCTCTCGAAAGCAGATTGGGCATCGAGTGATTCTTCGCGTCGTCGCACAGCTTCGAGTTCACCTTCGACAATAGCTCTACGTTCGCGCAGCGCATTCTCATCGGCTACTTCAGCATCAAGGGTCTTTGAGAGTGCAATGTAATCATCGGCGAGAAGGCGAAGCTTGGCATCACGTAAATCAGCCTGAATAGTCGCCGCCTTCTTCGCAACTTCAGCCTGCTTACCGAGAGGACGCAGTTGTCTACGTAACTCAACAGTGAGGTCGTTAATGCGCGCCAAGTTGGCCTGCATCGAATCTAACTTGCGGATCGCCTTCTCTTTACGCTTGCGGTGCTTAAGAACTCCCGCTGCTTCTTCGATAAAGCCTCTACGTTCTTCCGGCGTTGCCATCAAAATTGCATCGAGCTGGCCTTGTCCGACAATCACATGCATTTCGCGACCGATACCGGAATCGCTTAAGAGTTCTTGAATATCTAGAAGGCGCGAAGCTTCACCATTTATTTGGTACTCGCTCTGACCGTTGCGGAAGAGGATGCGTGAGATTGTGACTTCGGTGTAATCAATTGGAAGGGCGCCATCGGTGTTATCGATCGTTACCGCAACTTCTGCGCGGCCAAGTGGTGCACGTCCGGAAGTTCCAGCGAAGATGACATCTTCCATCTTGCCGCCGCGTAGCGATTTAGCGCCCTGTTCGCCCATGACCCAGGTGAGCGCATCGACAACGTTTGATTTACCAGAACCGTTAGGACCGACCACGCAGGTGATGCCAGGTTCAAGGCGAAGAGTGGTCGCTGATGCAAAGGATTTAAATCCTTTAAGGGTGAGCGACTTCAAATACACGCGGTAAACCTATCGGTAGGTGCGCCATTGGTATAAAAGCGACTCGTATCAAGTTGAACTTGAGGGTTTACTCTATTTCGCTACGTAGTATTTCAAAGGAAGCGCGAGCGGCTGATTGTTCGGCTTCTCGCTTACTTTTTCCTGAACCTTCAGCAATTTTATTGCCGCCTACTACTGCGATAGCGGTAAAACTCTTATCGTGATCTGGACCAGTTTCAGAGACCTGGTATTCCAACGTTCCCTTTCCGAGGGAGGCAACTAACTCCTGCAACGCTGTCTTTCCATCAAGACCTGCGCCCTTAGCCATTGCACTTTCCAGGGTTTCTTTGATGAGATTGTTGACAACGATTGATGTCTGCGCAAAACCAGATTCAAGATAGATCGCACCAATGAGGGCTTCGAGAGCATCTGCCAGAAGTGAATTCTTATCTCGGCCATTGGTGACTTCTTCACCTTTACCAAGGCGGATGTACTGACCTAGCTCCAATGTTCGAGCGATATCTGCGAGCGCGCGCATATTGACGATTCCTGAGCGCAGCGGAGATAAGCGGCTCTCATCTAAATCTGGGTACTTGATATAGAGCTCTTCAGTAACGATGAGTCCAAGGACAGAGTCGCCGAGAAATTCCAGGCGTTCATTCGTTGTGGAAATTCCAGTTTCATAGGCGAAAGACCTATGGGTAAAGGCCAACTCGAGCACTTCAGGAGAGAGTTGAACTCCTAATTGCTCAAGAAGTTTTGAGTACAGATCAGACCTCGAGAACCTGACGGCGGTTATATGTTCCGCAAGTTGGGCATGCTACATGGTTGAGCTTTGGCTGCTGGCATTGGCTGCACGTTGAGATTGCTGCCGCTGTTGTCTTCCACATGCTGCGACGTGAACGTGTCTTCGAACGAGACATCTTTCGCTTTGGTACTGGCACGGTAATCGTCCTTAATCTTGAAAGGACCTTAGCGGGCCCTAAATCGTTATGGCGCTAAGTATCGCTTATTTCTCTTGATTGCCAAAATCGGCAGGTTTTTCGAGCAGGGAGGCGAGCCCAGACCAACGCGCATCGACTACCTCGTGGCGATGGTCATCCGGTAGGGACTCCCACTTTTCGCCGCAATCCGGACAGAGCCCCATGCACTCTTCATCACAGAGCGGGTTGACCGAAAGCGCCAGAATAATTGCATCGATGATGGGCATCTCCAGATTCATCTGGTCGCCCTCCATCTGCAACTCATCTTCAGCATCTAGATCAACATCTTCATCTTCGCGCCTTTTCTTGCGACCCTTTTCATTTGTTGGCTCGTAGCGATAGAGCTCTTGAATCTTTCGATCAATCACCTGTTCAACTGGATCAAGGCAGCGAATGCACTCACCGAGCGCAACTGCATATATCTCTGCGCTCAGGAGCACGCCCTCGGTAACAGATTCCAGACGTACATCAGCTTCAATGATGTCGCCTTCTGGAATTCCGATAAGGGGAACACCGATGCGAACGGGAGCTTCAATATCAAGCTCGTACTCCTTCATTTCTCCTGCACGGCGCGGGAGATCGTGAGTATTGAGAATAAAAGGATTGGTTTTCATAGGTATGCCAAAAAAGATGCGCTAGTCGTCAGCGTTGAGTTGCGAAAGAACATCCTTATCGTTTGCTCCCTCGAGACGTTCACGTCCACGGGCAACTGCCTCCATGGTCTTATTGAGAATTACTTCAAGGGTGGCAAGTCGGCCATCAATATATGCCTCTACCTCTTCGCGCTCTTGCGCAGCTAGATCGCGGGCATCGTCAAGGATTCGTTTCGCTTCATCGCGGGCTGCCTGAACGATGGAAGTTTGTTCAACCATGCGAGCAACATCTTCACGCGCAGTCGCAATCATCGCTTCGGCGCTAGAGCGACCTTCTTCAATAATCTGATCACGCTGAGTGAGAATTCCCTCTGCATGTGAAAGATCAGCTGGAAGAACATCACGAGCACCCTCGAGAACTTCGAGCATCTCACCACGGTGCACAACGCATGAAGCAGAGAGCGGAACACCGCGAGCTTCTTCGACGATTGCTATCGCTGTGTTGAGCTTTTCAATCGAATCCATGTTCATCGTGATTCTCCTGCTCGTGCTTTGAGGGCGGTATTGACGTTTGCTGGAACCATAGAAGAGACATCTCCCCCGTAGTGAGACAACTCTTTCACAATTGAGGAAGAAAGGAATGAATGTGTAGGAGAAGTGGCCATGAACATAGTCTCAACCCCTGAAGCTTGGATATGCACTTGTGCCATTTGCAGCTCGTAATCGAAGTCTGTGACAGCGCGCAGCCCTTTCACGATCGCTTGCACGCCATTCTTCTTGCAATACTCGACCAAAAGTCCGCTGCCAGAATCAACGCGAACATTGGAGAACTTCTTCACATTCTCACCGATCATCTGGATTCGTTCTTCAATAGAGAAGAGACCTGACTTATTTCGGTTAACGAAGACAGCGACAATGACTTCATCGAATTGCAGGCTGGCGCGCTCAATAATGTCGAGGTGGCCGAAGGTGATGGGATCAAAGGATCCTGGACACACAGCGCGTTTCATGGTGCAAACGCTAGCAATGAATCCGGCTGTTATCCATTCTCACCATCTGTAAGCGTGGGAGCCCCATAAAAAATTGTTGCCTGACCATAGTTTTTTTCGCGAATCGGTGCGAGGCCATCAGGCCATGAAATTTCTTTGACGCGACTGTTGCGCTCTACTGCAATAAGCCCCTGTGGGTCGATAAAACCGCCATCACGAAGCAAGATAAGTGATTCGACAACATCGATATCTGAGACATCGTAAGGTGGATCAACATAGATGAAGTGATAGCTCTGTTGCGCTTTATCTTGCAGAAAGCGATGGACGCTCATCGTGTAGAGATGGAAAGTACCTGGGAATTGTGCGCTCTTGATACTCTCGTAATTTGCTGTAATCGCTCGAGCTGCAGCATCATCTTTTTCAACTGCGTGGACAAGAGATGCACCGCGCGAGAGCGATTCAAGTGCAATCGCGCCAGTGCCTGCATAGAGATCAAGAACGCGTAAGCCTTCGAAATTGCCGAACTCAGAAGCCAAAGTTGAAAAGAGCGCCTCACGAGCGCGATCAGAGGTTGGTCGAGTTGATGACCCAACTGCATCCAGCGGTCGCCCTTTAGCAAGCCCGGCAATGATTCTCATTAATTACGCCTTATCTATAAATTCTGCAGTTGCATCTGCCTGCACTTGCGCAAGTTCTGCCGCCAGAAGTGGGTAGCTCTGCACGCCTGAGTCGAGAAGTGTAGATGCATCTTCGCGGGCAGCTTCAATGAGCGATTCATCACGCAGAACCCGCAGAAGACGTAGATGAGATTTACCTCCAGATTGGCTAGCTCCCAGCACATCACCTTCACGTCGTTGCTCTAAATCGATTCGCGATAGTTCAAAACCATCAAGAGTTGCAGCAACTGCATCAAGTCGTGTGCGAGCAGAGCTTTCAGGCGCAGCGCTTGTCACTAAAAGACATAAACCCGGTGATGTGCCTCGCCCAACACGTCCACGTAGCTGGTGCAGCTGCGAAACGCCAAAGCGATCAGCGTCCATAATCACCATGACTGTGGCATTCGGTACATCTACGCCGACTTCAATAACTGTGGTGGAGACCAATACATCGATCTCTTTATTTGCGAAGGCGCGCATCGTGACATCTTTCTCGTCCGCCGATAGGCGACCATGTAGAGGTGCGACCTTGAGCCCGTTCAGCGGTCCACTTTGCAATTGCGGACCGAGTTCTTCAACGGAGGCAATCGAAGTCGCCGATTCCCCCATCAGAAATTCCATATCGGCATCCTCTGAAACTGCAGCAGAGATACGCGGAGCCACGATATATGCCTGGTGTCCTTGGCCTACCTCTTCCTTAATGCGGCTCCACGCGCGCTCTAGATAACTAGGTTTTTCTAGGACAGGAACTACATGTGTAGTAATCGGCGCACGGCCCAGTGGAAGTTCGCGCAGAGTTGAAACATCCAGATCACCAAAGACTGTCATAGCAACTGTGCGCGGGATAGGAGTTGCTGTCATCACCAGTAAATGCGGTGGGTTTACCGCTTTACTCTTAAGAGCATCTCGTTGTTCCACACCAAAGCGATGTTGTTCATCAACAATAATCAAACCTAAATCCTTAAACTCAACGCTCTCACCAAGGAGCGCATGTGTGCCGATAACGATTCCGGCATCTCCTGCGGCCGCCTTTGCCAGCGCTTCACGCCGGGCAGCTGCAGATTGCGAACCAGTAATAAGAGTTACTTGTGTTGCTTTCTCATCCGCTCCCAACATGCCGCCTTGAGAAAGGGGGCCAAGAAGTTTTTCAATGGTGCGCAGATGTTGTGCTGCAAGAACTTCCGTCGGAGCAAGGAGCGCTGCCTGTCCCCCGTTATCAATGACCGTCAACGCTGCGCGAAGTGCCACTACGGTCTTACCGGAACCTACTTCTCCTTGGAGCAGACGGTGCATAGGGTGAGGTTGCGCCAAGTCATCGCTAATCTCCTGAGCGACAGCTTTCTGTCCGGCCGTTAACTCAAATGGCAGCGATGCATCAAAAGCTGTGAGCAAGCCACCGTCTTTGACTGGACGTGCAACCGCATCAAGGCCTTTAAGTTCGCGGCGTCGAGTAAGCAAGAGCAGTTGCAGCAGCAACGCTTCATCAAAGGTAATTCTCTGACGGGATTTCTCTGCGCTCTCGAGATCTGCAGGGTTATGCAGTTGCACGAGCGCTTGATGCAGAGTGGGATAGCCATACTTGTCGCGCACCCAGTCCGGCATAAAATCCGGAACTTCATCAAGTGCGCCTATCGCGAGTTCAATACATTGTGAGATCTTCCACGATGGCAGCTTCGAACTTGCTGGGTACATGGGTAGGTATTTGCCAGCGAATCCTTC
>CAZSWE010000013.1:16626-18720 GCA_964610715.1 uncultured Candidatus Planktophila sp. | reverse complement strand
TTAAAGAACATAAACCAGCCATAGAGCGCACTAACAAGTAAGAATGGCGCAACGCTGGCAAGAGTTGCAATGAAATCAATTCCGACTCGTGATGGACGAAAGCCATCAGAGAGAATTGTCAGTAAGAGAGCAGTTGCTGCAAAGGCAAGAGGTGGAGTAACTGCTGATACATACCGAGTGCCGGTACGGCCATAGGCGATACCACCGTAAGTAACTAGACAGATAGCGAGCCCAGAGAGAATTCCAGCGCCATCGCGTATCCACATCTCAAGGCCAACGAGTATGAAGAGAAAGAGAGATTGCAGCAGAACAACGCCCTGCTTCTTAAGGCCAGGGCCTGGAATTGCAGGCTTCTTTATCGCGCTTGCCATCTACTTACTCCTCTACAACTTCAACATCGATATAACCATCATCGCCATCTAACTCTGCATTCTGTAGCTCTCGCACGCTAGCGGGCGCCTCGGGGTATTCAATTGCAAGTTTATCTTTATCGCCAGTAACGCCCAACTTGTGAATACGGCGAGCAGGTGCCAGCACTGTCTTTTCAGCCGTTGGAACAAGATCTTCGTAGGCTTTAGAAGTTGAGTTAATCGCCTTACCGACTGCAACAATCTTGGTATGTAAGAGGGTGAGATTTTTCAGGAAGGTGCCGGCAACTTTGGTGATGTCATCGGCATTCTCAGCGAGTTGATTGCGGGTAAAGATATGTCCGACTGTGCGCAGTAGCGCCATCATGGAAGTTGGGGTTGCCAGCGTAACGCCGACCTTAAATGACTTTTCGAGTAGTAGCGGATCGATGCGAAGTGATTCAGCGAGAAGGGTTTCAAAGGGGAGGAAGAGAACGACAAAATCTGGTGAACCTTGTGATTTGTGATAGCCGCGCTTTGCTAGTGCATCAACATGCTTGAGTAAATCTTTGGTGTGTGCAGTTAAGAGTTCATCGCGCAGATCTTGATCTTCGGTAGCAAAGGCTTCGAGGAAGCGATCAAAAGGAAATTTGGAGTCGATGAAGAGCTTAGAGCCACCAGGCATCGCAACAGTGACATCGGGAATGCCAGATGAGTCAGCATCTGTCGTCGAACGTTGCGCCTGAAATTCGTGGCCTTCGCGCAAGCCCGCTTGTTCAAGCAAAAGTTGTAGCTGCGCTTCACCGAACTTGCCGCGAGTCTGTGAGCTAGCGAGTGCACCAGCAATCTTCTTAGTTTCATCGAAGAAAGAAGTCGAAGCCTTACGCATTTCGTCAATGGTGCCGATAAGTTGAGTTTCAGATGCCACACGCTTTTCAGATGCATCTTGTGCCTGCGCGCGCATACGTTCGACAGTTGATTTCATCTCTTCGAGTTGCGTTGCAATCTTTGTTTCATTTTCAGACTTTGCTTCAGCTGCCTTTAAGCGATCTTCAGATGCTTTGAGCAATACGCGCACATCGTTGAGTTCTTGTGCAAGTTTTTCATTACCGCCACCTGCTGTACTGGATTTAATCTTTGAAATCCAGATACCGAGGGCGAGGCCAATAAATAGGCCACAAATGAGAGTTATTAAGGTCACGAGTGCGCTGGACATGGGGCAATCGTGGCAGGAGGCGCTGACAATCCCGCGTAGGCTGTCCTACTTATGAGCCTCTCAATTGGAATCGTCGGATTGCCGAACGTTGGTAAGTCGACCCTATTTAACGCTCTCACCAAGAACAACGTCTTGGCAGCCAACTATCCCTTTGCCACCATCGAGCCCAATGTGGGCGTCGTAGGCGTTCCGGATGAGCGTCTGGCCAAGCTCGCTTCGATCTTTGGCTCAGAGAAGATTCTGCCCGCGGCTCTCTCATTCGTTGATATCGCTGGCATCGTCAAGGGCGCATCTGAGGGTGCGGGCCTTGGAAATAAATTTCTTGCCAATATCCGCGAAACCGATGCCATCTGCCAAGTGATCCGCGTCTTTAACGATGGCGATGTTGTCCACGTTGATGGTCGTATCGATCCATCCAGTGACATGGAAACAATCAATATGGAACTGGCGCTCGCAGATTTACAGACTATTGAAAAGGCAATTCCGCGACTAGAAAAAGAGGCGCGCGTTGCTAAAGAGAAGGCGCCAATT
>CAZSWE010000013.1:0-16526 GCA_964610715.1 uncultured Candidatus Planktophila sp. | reverse complement strand
GCACGCGTTGGATTCGACACTCTTGGTCTACAAACTTATCTCACAGCAGGTCCAAAGGAAGCACGTGCTTGGACTATTCATAAAGGCGATACAGCACCGATGGCTGCTGGCGTCATTCACACAGATTTCCAAAAGGGTTTCATTAAAGCTGAAATCGTTTCTTTTGCCGACTTGGTAGAAGCAGGCTCAATGGTCGATGCGAAAGCAAAGGGCAAAGTGCGTATGGAAGGCAAGGAATACATCATGCAAGACGGAGACGTAGTGGAGTTCAGATTCAATGTCTAACAACCCAGCCCTAAACACAGCCAGAGCACGACTTAACCAGGCGCACCTCAAGGATCTTCCCAAGAAGACTCGCGACAACCTGCGCAACGTAGCGATCATCGCTCACGTTGACCACGGAAAGACAACGCTCGTTGATGCGATGTTGTGGCAATCCGGAGCCTTTGCAGCTTATAAGAAGCAAGAAGAAGGCCAAGATCGCATGATGGATTCAATGGATCTGGAACGCGAAAAGGGAATTACGATTCTTGCCAAGAACACATCTGTTCGTCGCGGTGACACCGTCATCAACATCATTGACACACCAGGCCACGCAGATTTCGGTGGTGAAGTTGAACGTGGTCTTGAGATGGTTGATGGCGTAATCCTTCTCGTTGATGCATCTGAAGGTCCGCTTCCGCAGACACGTTTCGTATTGCGTAAAGCGCTCCAGAAGAACCTTCCTGTTATCTTGCTGATTAATAAGGTCGACCGTCCTGACTCACGTATCGCAGAAGTTGTCGATGAGGCATATGCACTCTTCCTCGATCTCGATGCTAATGAAGAGCAGATTGAATTCCCAGTTGTGTACGCATCTGCCAAGGCAGGCCGTGCATCACTTACTCGCCCAGCAGATGGTGGAATGCCAGAAGAAGAGAACCTCGACGTTTTATTCGACACAATCTTTTCTGCAATTCCAGCTCCGGTTTATCACGAAGGTGCACCGCTTCAGGCGCACGTCACAAACCTTGACTCATCACCATTCCTTGGACGTTTGGCTCTCTGCCGCGTTCATGAAGGTGTTATTAAAAAAGGACAGACTGTTTCGTGGATTAAGACAGATGGAACGACAGAGCGCGTCAAAGTTTCAGAACTTCTGATGACTGAAGCCCTTGAGCGCGTTCCAGCACTTGAGGCAGGCCCAGGCGACATCATTGCAGTCGCTGGTATCGAGACAATCACCTTGGGTGAAACTCTTGCTGACCTTGAAAACCCACATGCGCTTCCACTTATTACAGTTGACGAACCATCAATCTCGATGACAATCGGTATCAATACCTCTCCTCTTGCAGGCAAGAGCGGCAAGATGCTTACAGCGCGCCAAGTAAAGGATCGTCTCGATAAAGAGCTTGTCGGTAACGTTTCACTTCGCGTTCTCAACACTGAGCGTCCAGATACATGGGAAGTTCAGGGACGCGGCGAACTTCAGCTCGCTGTTCTCGTTGAAATCATGAAGCGCGAAAGCTTCGAATTAACAGTTGGTAAGCCACAGGTTGTTACCAAGATGATTGATGGAAAACTCCATGAACCAATGGAGCGCCTATCTATCGATGCTCCTGAAGATTACCTAGGTGTTCTTACTCAGTTGATGGCGCTTCGTAAAGGCCGCATGGAACAGATGGTTAACCATGGCACTGGCTGGATTCGCCTTGATTACAAGGTTCCTTCCCGTGGACTTATTGGTTTCCGTACCGAGTTCCTTACTGAAACTCGCGGAACCGGTCTGCTCCACCACGTCTTTGATTCATACGAACCATGGTTCGGAGAACTTCGTACACGCGGAACAGGATCCCTTGTTTCAGATCGCATGGGAGCTGTTACTTCTTATGCACTTGCTGGAATTCAAGAGCGCGGTTCTATCTTCGTAGAACCAGGTGATGAAGTCTATGAAGGCATGGTTATCGGCGAGAACTCACGTTCTGACGATATGGATGTCAACTGTGTTCGTGAAAAGAAGCTCACCAACATGCGTGCATCAGGCACAGATGATTCTGAAAAGTTGATTCCACCTAAGAAGCTCAATATGGAAGGTGCTCTCGAATTCTGTCGTGAAGATGAATGCGTTGAAGTAACTCCAGCTGTTGTTCGTATTCGCAAGGTGACTCTCGATGGCGCAGAACGCGCGCGAGCCACATCACGTGCAAAGAAGAATAATCAGAGCTAATGCGTAAGTTTGCCCTTGTTCTGCTCAGTGGCGCGCTAGCGCTCACCACTCCAGCAGCGCAAGGACATTCAACCCTTGTCACTTCAACACCAAAGAGCGGCGCGGTCGTAAAGACTTTTCCAAAAACTTTCTCATTGACATTTAATGAAGAAATTTTAAAGTTACCCGGCAAAGAGCCATCACGCGTGCAATTAATTGCACCCAACTCCAAACGAATTTCACTCGGTAAAGTCGTAATTGCTAAGGAAGTGCTCACAGTTCCCATGAGCAAAGCTGCAGTAAAGGCGGGTAAATATCGCCTTACCTATCGCGTTGTCTCAAACGATGGCCATGTCATTAGCGGTGAGATTTCATTTACCTATAAGCCATAAGGGGCTAAAGATGGGCTTTTTAGCGCCAATTGCACCCGTTGTCAGAGCCGTAGGGTTGAATACGAACTGTGAGTAAACCGCAGCTACGCCTCGTTAGGGCCGAACCAGCTGCCATCTCTCTTACTCTCAGCGCAGCACAACTCGATGCTGCGGCCCACCGTGGAACTCCTTTAATTATCACCGGAGCAACAGGTACCGGAAAAACTACAACGCTTATTGAAGCGGCAGTCTCACGAATCAATAGCGGACAGTCTCCAGATTCAATTTTGCTACTGACCTACGGCCGTGAACGCGCATCTGAACTACGAGACGCCATTGTGACGCGCTCTGGCAAGACTGCACACGAACCACTTGCACGTACCTTTCACTCACTTGCCTATTCAATTCTTAAGATGCGCACCACAGATGAAATCCGTGATCTCGTTCTTCTCTCAGGCGCCGAACAAGAGACATTTATTGCACAGCTTCTACAAGGAGATATTGCGAAGGGTTATCGCGATTGGCCGACTGATTTACATCTGACCCCTGAATCACTCGGTGAGCCTCTTGCAACACAAGGTTTTATTCGCGAACTTCGCGATCTGATTATGCGCGCCAATGAACGTGCGCTCACGCCGCAGAAGCTGGCAGAACGTGGCAAGCAGTTAGGTGAAAAGTATTGGCAGGCTGCTGCAGATTTCTGGCACCGTTACTTAGGTGCCATGGTTTTGCAAGAGATATCTGCAGGCGATTCCAAGATGCGCATTGATCCATCTGAAATCATCAATAGCGCAATTAACTATTTGGATCGTAATCCAGAGTTACTAGCTGAAGTACGCAAGCGCTTTAGCACCATCATCATTGATGAATTTCAAGAGAGCGATCCGGCTCAGCGCAACTTGCTTGATCTGATTGCACCAAATGACTTAATCATCGTTGCAGACCCTGCCAGCGCTGTTGGGCGCTTCCGCGGCGCAGACCCTGAAGGCGTACCTGCAGCCCTTGATCGTTATCGCGAAATCGGTGCCCGTGAAATTACTCTGACAGAAAACTTCCGTGGTGTGCCAACAACAAGTGCAGCCCTCTTTGCCAGCGAATCTGAAGAGGCGCAATACATCGCGTATCAATTTAAGCGTGCACATCTCATGCAGGGTGTTCCATATTCAGAGATGGCTGTCATTGTGCGATCTCACGGCCAAGTTGCATCCAGTATCCGCCGCGCCTTTGCTCAGGTTGGTATTCCTGCTGCCGGCGATGTTGAGGCGCTAGCTAATAACGCTGCCATTGCACCTTTTCTTCTCCTTGCTCGCGTTGCAACAGGTACACAGCCACTTAACTTAGAGACTGCTGAAAAGTTACTTACCAGCGAATTCGGTGGAGCAACCTCGGTCTCACTTAGGCGTACTCGCGCTGCGCTCTTAGCTGCTCGTGATGAAGCGTCAGATAAGCGAAGTGGTACGCAATTAATTCTCGACGCAATTTTGACCGGTGATATCGCGATCGAAGATTCGGCAGAGCTACTGCGTATACATACCTTGCTCGCTGCAGCTAAGAAATCAATCGCTAAGAAGAACGCCACTATTCATGATCTGCTCTGGGCGATCTGGAATAACGCGACAACGAGCGATGGCACCAAAGTATCTGATGCCTGGAAAGCAGCAGCACTTCGCGGTGGCTCCCGTGGTGCGCAAGCAGATCGTGATCTCGATGCGATGATCCAACTTTTTGACTCTGCCGCTCGCCATATCGAACGTTTTCCAGGAGCTGACCCAGATATCTTTCTTGCTGAAATTGCCAACGAAACAATTGTCGCCGACCTCATTACTGCGCGCGGAGTACGCCCTGATGTCGTTGAAATCCTTACCGTGCACTCGGCCAAAGGACGACAGTGGCGCTTTGTTGCAGTTGCCGGCGTACAAGAAGGCGCTTGGCCAAATCTCAAACAACGTAGCTCCCTCTTAGGCGCTGAACGGCTCGTCGAACGCGTCAGACATGGCGATGAACTAGCGCAAGATGCGCTCAACGCAATCGCTGCGCAATCACTTGCTCAAGATGAAGCGCGACTCTTTCATGTTGCAACCACTCGCGCTAGCCAATCACTTGTTGTCACAGCCCTTACTCGCGAAGATGAATCACCTTCTATCTTCTTTGAAGAGTTCGCACAGTTGCATAAACAAGAGGGTTTATTGCGTGAAGTTCCGCGACCTCTTACCGCCGCAGCTCTCGTTTCAACACTGCGTCGAGAAGTCTTTTTGCACCAAGATCCACAAGCTGCAGCGCTTCTTAAAACGCTCGGGGGCGAAGGAATTCATCTCGCCGAACCTGAAAACTGGTTAGGCGCAACCCCGCTTTCCACCGATGCACCTGTCATTGATCCCGGGTCGCAAGTACCGGTTTCACCATCATCCGCTGAGAGCTTTACAGATTGCGGCCTGAAGTGGTTCCTGGAAAAAAGTGGTGGAAGAAATGGTGATTCCACAGCGCAGCTACTTGGCTCTGTTATTCACGAATTTGCCCGTATCAAAGTGGAAGAACCTGGAATTACAGATGCACAGCTCCAAGAAAAACTCGTTGAAGCATGGCCACTCATCGACGATAGCCAAGGTTGGATTAGCGCCGCATCCTTACATCGCGCCCGCCGTATGCTGGAACGATTTGCGCAGTACCACCGTGAATCAAAGCGCGATATTGCTGGCGTAGAAATGAGCTTTATCGTCACTGTTGGCAGGGCGACCATTAAAGGAAACGTTGATCGCATTGAGGTAGATAGCGATGGCAAGTACTACATCATCGATTTTAAGACAGGCAAGAACGTCATCTCAAAAAACGATGCTGCTGAAAACCTGCAACTAGCTTGTTATCAACTTGGCGTCATTTTGGATGGCTTTGCTGGCTCGTTATCGGGAACCGAAGTCTCTGGCTCAGAACTTGTCTTCTTGGCAAATAACACCCAGAAGGTGACCACGCGCGAACGTGCACCAATCGATGCTGCCGAGATTCAAGAGACAATTGCAACTATTGCAGAAGGCATGGGGAGTGCATCCTTTATCGCTCGCAAGAACGATATGTGCACTCGATGTAACGTCAAACCACTCTGCCCACTTCATCTTGAAGGAAGGGCGGTGCATCAATGAAAGAAATTTATAGCCCAGACCGCATCGCTGAAATGATCATGACAATTGATCCTGACTTCTATCTTCCTAGCGATGAGCAACGCCCCATCATTTCAATTGATACCAATCCACTCGAACCAGCAGTTGTGATTGCCGGCGCTGGATCAGGAAAGACCGAAACGATGGCTGCCCGCGTCGTCTATCTCGTGGCCAATCAATGTGCTCGTCCTGATCAAATACTTGGTCTTACCTTTACCCGCAAAGCAGCCGGCGAACTCAATACCCGTATCCGCAAACGCCTTCGCCAATTCCAGCAGGCGCAAGATAAAGCTGGAATTGAACGCACCTTCACAAGCTTAGAAACGGCAGTTACTACCTATCACTCATATGCCGGTCGCCTCTTAAGCGAACATGCCATCCGCTATGGAATTGATGCTGATGTGCAGCCGCTCGGTGAAGCAGCGCTCTGGATGTCTGCCAATAAGTTAGTTCGCGAATGGGATAACGGAACATTTGCAACAGATGACGCCGTCAGCACCGTTGTTAAGGATTTACTGGGGCTGACATCGATGGTGATTGAACATCGAGTTTCACTCGATGCAATTCGCGCCGCCGATGAAGAAGTCTTACAGCAACTCTCACAGATGACAGGGGCTACCAATGAAGAAACAAGACGAGTAGCTAAAGTTCTCAATCAACGTATTGCGATGCTGCCGATGGTGACTGCATTTATTGAATCTCGTCGCCAATCTGGCGAGCTTTCTTATGATGATCAAATTGCACTGGCTGCAGATATCGCCGTCAACTTTCCAGATGTAGGTGCGCTCGAACGCGGGAAATATCCCGTTGTCTTGCTAGATGAATATCAAGATACATCGCAATCACAGGTGCGTATGCTGGCAGCGCTCTTTGGTGGCGGACATCCGGTGACAGCAGTGGGCGATCCATGCCAATCCATCTACACCTGGCGTGGTGCATCCGCCGGAACTATCGGCGCATTTAATAAGAACTTTCCCAAGGCTGCTGGTTCCAAGGGCGAGGATGTGTACGAACTTTTAACAACCTATCGCAACGATAAAGCAATCCTCGAACTTGCCAATGAAATCTCTGATGGCGTGCGCCAACTCGAAAGTGTGAAAGTTGAACGTTTGAAAGCGCGCAAAGGCGCGGGTGCCGGAGATCTCACCTGTGGCATCTTTGAAAATTTAGAAGCTGAAAGCGTTGCAATCGCTGAGTACTTCACACCTCTTTGGAATAACCCAGAGCGATATGTTGCAAAGAGCAAAGTTCCAAAGACTTTTGCAGTCTTGGTGCGAAAGCGCGCGCAGATTCCTTATATTCAAAGCGCACTTGCCGCAGCTGGCATTCCATCTGAAGTCTTAGGCCTCGGTGGGCTTGTCCATGTGCCCGAAATAGCTGATTTAGTAGCGATGCTTAAGGTGCTTAACGACCCAGATGCTGGAGCATCGTTGATGCGCCATATCGCCGGAGCCCGCCTTAATTTGGGGCCGCGCGATATTGCAGCCCTGGGGCAGTTTGCGCGCAAGAGATCAGAGAAGTTAAGTACCGATAGCCGCAGCATCGTAAAAAATATTGTCGCCGGAAATCCAGATTCTGCTGAAGCAGATGACCAATTTATTGGTAGTTTGATTGACGCTCTTGATGAGATAGAAAAATGTGACCGCAAAAACTTCTCTGAAGTTGGATATCAGCGACTGGCTGCCTTTGCCTCTGATTTACGCAGACTGCGTTCCCGTGCATCCGCGCCCATTACAGATTTGATAGTTGAGATTGAACGTTACTTGGGTCTTGAGGCAGAAGTGATGTTGCGCGATGGCGGAACACATGGACGTCGCCACCTCGATCGCTTTATGGATGAAGCAGCAAAGTTTGTTCGTAGTGGTGGCTCGCTCTCATCCTTCTTGCAATGGCTCGATGTCGCTAGCGAAGAAGAAGGTGGACTTAAAGCCGGAACGCCAGAAGTTGATGCATCAGTTGTGCAGATTCTGACTATCCATATGTCTAAGGGCGCTGAATGGGATGTTGTTGCAGTTCCGGGTCTTGCCCAAGGAACTTTCCCTGGTGCAAATAAGTCAGATCCTGATAATTGGATTACCAACGAACGACATATCCCATTTGCACTTCGCGGAGATGGCGACCTACTGCCGCACTTCTCTTGGAACGCGGCAACTACCAATGCGCAGGCAAAAGCTGCCATTGAAAACTTTGCTGGCGAATGTGTCTCTTACAAGGAGCGCGAAGAGATCCGCCTGGGATACGTTGCAATGACGCGAGCACGCACCCATTTATTCTGCTCTACTTCTTATTGGCGCGATGGCGTTAAACCAGTTGCACCATCGGTGATTTACACAAAGGTAGAAGAAGTTGCCGCCAAGGTCGGCACTGTGATGGCGAGTGCTACCGCCCCTGCCGATGGCGACCGCAACCCAGCGGAAAATATTGAGATTACAGCTGTATGGCCACAGGATTCGTTGGGGGGCAAGCGCACTGCCTTTGATCGCAGCGTTGAACTGGTGCGCTCTGCGCCAGTACTTAACCTTTCAGAAGATGGAGCCGACGAAAACGGTTGGGTTGAAGATGCTCGCGCCATCATCGCTGAATATCAAGAGTTCCGGCGCGGTGCTTATGACGTAGCTCTTCCTCCACGCCTTTCTACATCTACCTTGATTGCTCTTCATGAAGATGCAGCAACGCTTGCTGAAAATATTCGTAGACCCATGCCTCGTGCGATGGATGAATTCTCACATCGCGGAACAGCATTCCACCTCTGGATTGAGGGACACTTCAATGCTAAAACTCTCTTTGATGATGAAGATTTCGATACCTTGACGCCGTTAGCCGATGATCAAAAACTAGAAGATCTCAAGGCGAAATGGTTGGCATCTGACTGGGCGAAATTGCAACCATATGCAGTTGAAGTTCCCTTTGAAACCGTCATCGCTGGAATTCTGGTGCGCGGTCGCATCGATGCGGTCTATAAGACAGATAACGGTTTTGAAGTAATCGATTGGAAGACGGGATCAAAGGAGTTGGGAGAATCTGCAGCAGTTCAGCTCGCCGTCTATCGCCTAGCGTGGGCTAAGTTGCAGGCAGTACCTGTTGAGAAAGTCTCTGCTGCCTTTCATTATGTTCCGATAGATAAAACAGACCGACGAGCTGACCTCTTAACAGAGGAGCAACTCGTCGGCCTACTTAAGCTTTAGCGAGCTGAGTCAGTTAGAAGATATCCAAAGTCATGACCTTGTTCCATGCGGCAACAAAGTCTTGAACAAACTTCTTATCAGCGTCATCACTTGCATAAACCTCAGCAAGTGCACGTAGCTCGGAATTTGAACCAATTACCAAATCAGCGCGGGAAGCGCTCCACTTGACCTTGCCGGTCTTGCGATCATGAGCGTTATAGAGCCCATCTGCGCTAGGAGCCCATTCGTAGCTAATATCAAGGATATTGACGAAAAAGTCGTTGGTAAGTGCGCCCTTCTTCTTAGTCAATACACCGGTATTTGAACCATCGTAATTGGCGCCGATGACGCGAAGGCCACCCAGGAGAACAACTAACTCTGGTGGAGTGAGGTCAAGAAGAGCTGCCTTATCAATGAGGGCAAGCTCTGCGGGACGGTTATCAGCCTTGCTGATGTAGTTACGGAATCCATCAGCGCTTGTTTCAAGGACTGCAAAGGATGCAACATCTGTCTGTTCTTGCGTTGCATCTGTGCGACCTGGCTTAAATGGCACCTTAACCTTTGCGCCCGCATTCTTGGCAGCGATTTCAACGCCGACACAACCTGCAAGCACAATGAGATCGGCGAGTGAAACCTTCTTCGCTGACTTCTTATTGAAGTTGGTCTGAATCTTTTCAAGAACTGCGAGAACCTTTTTGAGCTCCTTAGGGTTATTGGCTTCCCAACTACGTTGTGGCTCAAGGCGAATACGCGCACCGTTTGCTCCACCGCGCTTATCTGTTCCGCGGAATGATGAAGCCGATGCCCATGCTGTGACAACCATCTGCTGCACAGTTAATCCGCTCGCTGCAATACGCTTCTTGAGAAGTTCAACTTCAGCCTTACCGATTAACTTCTTTGGCTTTGCTGGAAGTGGATCTTGCCAAATCAACTGTTCTTTTGGAACAAGAGGTCCTAGGTAGCGAGCGATTGGACCCATATCGCGGTGGGTGAGTTTGAACCACGCACGCGCGAATGCATCGGCAAAGGCGTCAAGATCTTCAGCAAAGCGACGTGAAACCTTTTCATAGGCTGGATCCATACGCATCGCCAAGTCTGTTGTGAACATAACTGGAGCATGTGTCTTACCTGCAATGTGAGCATCAGGAACAGCTTTCGCTGCAGATTCATCAGTTGGAATCCACTGCGTTGCACCTGCTGGAGATTTTGTCTGCTTCCACTCGTACTTAAAGAGCGTCTTAAAGTAGGTGTTATCCCACTTAATTGGCGTTGGAGTCCAGGCACCCTCTAGGCCGCTAGAGATAGTTTCTGCGCCATTTCCTTTGCCATAACTGTTCTTCCAACCTAGGCCCATCTCTTCCAGAGGTGCACCTTCTGGTTCTGCGCCAACATACTTACTTGGATCTGCAGCACCGTGTGCTTTACCGAAGGTATGTCCGCCTGCAATCAGTGCCACAGTCTCTTCATCATTCATCGCCATGCGCGCAAATGTTTCGCGGATATCGCGAGCAGAAGCTAAGACATCAGGCTTTCCATCTGGACCTTCAGGGTTAACATAAATTAAACCCATCTGAACTGCAGCAAGTGGATTCTCGAGTTCACGATCACCGCTATAGCGTTCATTGGTAAGCCATTCTGCTTCCTTGCCCCAGTACGTGTTATCTGGTTCCCAGACATCAACGCGACCGCCACCAAAACCAAAGGTCTTTAGCCCCATCGAATCGAGCGCGCAATTTCCGGCAAGAATCATGAGATCTGCCCAAGAAATTTTCTTTCCGTACTTCTTCTTTATTGGCCATAAGAGTCGACGCGCTTTATCGAGGTTAACGTTGTCTGGCCAGCTATTTAGTGGTGCAAAACGTTGCAAGCCATCGCCTGCGCCACCGCGACCATCGGCTGTGCGATAGGTGCCGGCGCTATGCCATGCCATACGGATAAAGAATGGACCGTAATGTCCGTAATCTGCCGGCCACCACTCTTGTGATGTTGTCATTAACTCTTCAATGTCTTTTTGAATCGCTTTGAGATTGAGCTTCTTAAACTCTTTTGCGTAATCAAAGTCTTCACCCATGGGATCAGATACCGGGGAATTCTGACGGAGGACAGATAGATCTAATTGATTCGGCCACCAATCGGTGTTATAGGTACCTTCACGGTTGAGTTTGCTGCCTGTGTTTACAGAGTATGGGCAAGTGGCTTCAGTAGTCATGAGCCAAGGTTAATCAGTGTTACAGATATTGCTAGTTGGAGATTTCCGCCGATAGTGGGAGATGGTCACTTATCCCAGTTTGTGAGATAGGTAGCCCTTGAAAACCACCTGCTGGCACTTCTGGGACGAGCAGGTAATCAAATTGAATCTTGGCGCCCCAACTTGGATAAGTGTTGGCGCTCACCAGCGATTTCCAAGAAGAGAAGGCGATTGGCAGATTCTTAGGCAAGTTGAGATCACCCAGAATTAGAGGCCGGGTATTTGTCTCTTGCGCCAGCGATAAGGCCCACTTCTTTACGCGCTTAAGTTGTACCAAGTTAAGGAACGGCACAAAGGAAAGATGTGTATTGACAACTGTCCAACCATTTTCAAGAACTGCAGCTAGCGCTAAACGTGGTTCATCTTTTACATAGATAAATCGTGGTTTACCTTTTCCGGTTTCATCTCCTGGCACAACGAGTGGAAGTCCAACTGGAGAATTACCAAGATCTAAACGATGCCAACTTCGCACTGGAATCTTTGAAACAATTCCGATTCCATAACTCTCGTGCATTAACTCTGCGTGCGTTGATTCGCCTGTAATAATCTCTGGTTCGTGGCTATGTTTTTTTCGCCAGCTTTCGCCGGGGGTGCCAATCACACTTGGACCCATCGCCCAATGGCGTGTTCCTAAAGCTTCTGCGATATCGCGCATCTGTGGACGCGCACCAGAGCGGGGTAAGAAGTGATCAACTTCTTGAAAGCCGTAGACATCGGAGGCTAGTGATTGCACCGCAGTGGTCAAGGTGGCCTCGCTCTGTCCTGGTGGAATAGCCATTCCATGCAGGAGATTCCACGAGGTGATGCGCACCCCCACAGACTAGTAACCTTCGAGCATGAGCGCGATAAATCAAGGGCCATCCCATATCGATCGCGCTGGCGAACTCAGAACCAATAAAGAGACGCTCGAACTTCTCTGGAGTAAAGCGCAGATATTGCACTGCGTTGATGGTCGTATCGCATCTCGCTCAGGCGCACTCGCTTTTCAAAACGCATCAGATATTGCAAGGATGCAGGCAAGTGGTGAATTCGCTGAAGGTTCGCGCTATTTTCTAGGTCAAGATCCCGTATCGCGCGCTCCCTTTTTTGCGTGGGATACATCGTGGAAATCATCACATAGCGATGAAGAGTTACAGGCGATTTCTCAAGAGCGCGGCCTTGCGACCCTACGCGAATTAGGCGGCTCTCTCAGCGGTCAAGAGATGGAACTTTCGCTCCATGCCATCGCCTTAAGCAATTGGCATCGCGCGCATCCGATGTGTCCGCGTTGTGGCGGTCCAACTCGCGTTGATCTTGGCGGAGCTGCGCGGTTATGCGAAGTAGATGGATCACAACATCATCCGCGCACAGATTCAGCTGTCATTGTTCTCATTAAAGATCGCAACGATCGCATCTTGCTCGGTCACCAACCAGTCTGGCCCGAGGGTCGCTATTCAACATTTGCAGGATTCCTTGAACCTGGTGAAACCTTTGAGCAATGCGTCTCTCGCGAAGTCTTAGAAGAATCTGGTGTGAGCGTTTCAGAGATTACGTACCTAGGTTCGCAACCCTGGCCATTTCCAGCAAGCATCATGATCGCCTTTGAAGCACATACCGATAACCCAGAAGTTGCGCGCGGAGATGGTGAAGAGATCACCGATGTGAAGTGGTTTACGCGCGCCGAACTTTTAGCGGCGGCAAGCGATGGCTCGCTCTTACTACCACCGACAATGTCAGTTGCCCGCAAGATGATTGAACGATGGCTGGGGCAGAGCGCACCCGGTGGCGAAACATGGCGTTAAATACATGGCGCTAGAAGATGAGATTCTGGCAGCTCTCGATCCTGATCAACGAGCAGTTGCTTTAGCTACGCGCGGACCTGTCTGCGTTATTGCAGGCGCTGGAACTGGCAAGACTCGTGCCATTACACATCGCATCGCTTACGCAGTAGCTATCGGAACGATGGATCCGGCAAAGGTCTTGGCGCTCACCTTTACCGCAAAGGCAGCAGGTGAAATGCGTACACGTTTGCGCTCATTGAACGTTCCGACTGTTGCCGCACGCACGATTCACGCAGCAGCGCTGAAGCAGCTGCTCTACTTCTGGCCGAGCGTCTTTGGTGGCCGCACGCCAGATTTGGTCACGACTAAGACTGGTTTTCTTACTGAAGCAATCAATCGCGCAGGCCTAAGCGATTCCTTACGCGCTACCAATCGCGAATTGATGCGCGATATTGCATCTGAAATTGAATGGGCCAAGGTTTCCCAAGTTGCACCCCCTGATTTTGTCGATGAGATTAGTAAGCGAAGCCAGAAGCCACGTGTATTGCCAGAACAACTTGTGCAGATTTACACCGCCTATGAATCCATTAAGAAGCAAGAGCTAGCCATTGATTTTGAAGATGTTCTCTTACTCTGCGCTGCCATGTTAGAAGAAGAACCTGATGTGCGCGAGCGAGTGCAAGATCAGTACCGTTATTTCACCATTGATGAATATCAGGATATTTCGCCAATCCAACAAAGGTTAATTAATGCATGGCTCGGAACCCGTAAAGATATCTGTGTCGTCGGAGATCCGGCGCAGACGATTTATTCCTTTGCAGGTGCAACGCCAGTTTTCTTAAATACCTTTACCCAACGTTTTCCAGAGGCTGAGGTAATTCGCCTGAGCACTGGTTATCGCTCTACCCCTGAAATTACCTTTGCCGCCAATGCGTTGTTGCGCGTTGGCCAGATGGGGCAAGAGCTTGTGGCCCAGAACGAGCATGGCTCTAAGCCCACTGTCTCGGCCTATGCCGATGAGGAAGCCGAAATTGCTGGAGTTCTCGCCGACATTACCGCGCTATTGACTGCAGGTACTGCGCCGCAAGAGATAGCCATATTGGCGCGCACCAATGCCCAACTTAAAGTTGCTGAAAAACAGATGCTTAAACTCAACCTTCCATACCAAGTGCGTAGTACTGAAAGATTCTTTGATCGTAAAGAGGTACGTGACTTCTTAAAAGAGGTACGTAAAGCATCTGTTATTCCAGCTGAAGGTCAGGGCTGGATTGATGAGCTACGTTCATTGGCGCAGCCATATTTGACGGGCGAAACCATCGATGGCATCGCAGCGTTGCTGCATTTAGCGCGCGAGCTCGATAGCGATACTTCATTTAACCCCAAGACTTTGCGTGGATATTTACGAGAAGTAGAAGATCGCGTGCAACAAAACAATCCGCCGACGATGCCAGTCATTACCTTGGCAACGTTGCATGCGGCCAAAGGTCTGGAATGGGAGCGCGTCTTTCTGATTGGAGCTTCCGATGGCCAACTTCCAGTGGCCGATGCACCACTTGATGAAGAGCGCCGACTTTTCTATGTGGGAATTACGCGCGCGAAAGCAGATCTTCATATCTCGTATAAGCGCAGCCCCAGCCCATTTCTGCGTGAATCAGGGTTACTCGCCAGTTCCTAGGGGATTTAATTCACTTGCCAGAATCGATAGTCCTCGCGTACCCTTGGCACTTCACCATCGAAAATCGATAAGAAAGAAGGAGTTGAGATGAATTCACTATTCACATCAACACTTACAGCAGGCGCACGCGCTGCTGTTCCTTCTGCTGCTCACACAACCTCAAAGACTGCTGCAAAGCGCTGGTTCCACGCCAACTTTTATGCAGTGGATGAGGCCACAGGAGCTCTAATCGAGTAATTCGAACAGAACCCACAAGGGCCTCAAATCCACAAAGGATTTGGAGGTCCTTTTTTATTACCTTCACACAACCACGAGATAGAGAAGAAAGACAACAAGAGAGAGACTAGAGAGAGAAGAGGTGAGGACTATGACAGTTCTCTTCAGCGAACTACAGGTACCAGGCTGGGCACAGACCGGCGAGAAGATTGGCTTAGATGATGTGACCTTCACATATGACAACGCCAAGGCCTTCACCCTGCCCTGCCATCAGGGCGATCCTGAGCTCTTCTTCTCGGAGACAGATCAGGGGATTGCAGAAGCGAAAGCTCTCTGTGGAAGTTGTCCAGTACGTAACAAGTGCCTCGATGGCGCGCTTTCACGCCAAGAGCCATGCGGCGTCTGGGGCGGTCAATTAATTGAAGATGGCGTCATCATCGAACGTAAGCGTCGCGCTGGTCGTCCGCCACGTCAGGTGATCGCAGCCGCCCGTATGGTCGAGAGCGTTAACGGTCGTTAAAGCTGCAGCCGCAATGCGGATGGCGAGCAATCACAACTTCATGCGGCGTTGACAGGGATTGGTAATCACAGATGGTTACCTTCCCTGTCACAGCACACACTTCATTTCTGGTTAAGGAATCACAGAATGAGAGTGCAAGAGAGGCTGCAATAGCTGCAACATAGTGAGCGGCAATAACGGGATAACCATCGGAAGTAGTTGCCAGCGATGTCGGCAGAGTCGGCACCGGAGCTGCGCCGTTGTGGCTTTGGCGAGATAGATGTGCGCAGCGGATACATGGAGTTTTTCCCGGAATAACGAGCGGCCCAATCTCAGCAACATCGGCGATAGGGCTTGGAATATGGAGAAAGGGTTGGCCACTTGCCATCCAATGCGCATACTTCTCTGGATCCAAATCTCCACAATGAATAGCCAAATCAGGCGTTGATAGTTCATCAAGATAAGAAAACTCTTTATCAAGCGGAAAGAGTGATAAATCTTGGCGGTGTGTTTCGCGCTCTTTGATAAGAGGAGCGCCAATATCTTTAGGAGAAATTCCAGCAAGTGCAATATCCAAATCAGAGATACGTGTATTTGCAACCGACTTGGCGCAGTAGCGAACCTGAGTAACGCCACTTGCCAAGAGAAGTGAGTAGAGAAGAGTTGCTACTCGATTACTTCCGGAAATTTCAATGAGATAGCTTTGGCGAGCGCTCAAGACTTTCACTCCAGTATCGGTGACACCATCAATCCACGTCGTTTGTGTGAGTTCAGCGGCAACGCGCGTACGTAATTGTTGGAAGGCGGCATCGCGCCCGGTCGCACTTGCGTCATAACGTTTGGTCAGCGTTAAGGCGCTCTCGCTGGTATCAATCAACTGCAGCGCTGATAGTTCATTGAGCAGAGGCGAATCTGGATCTGCGCGCAGATAATCTAGCCCACCAAGTAGTTGCACTTGCTGCTTACCTTCAGGGCTATAGATGCGAACTGCTCGCTTGAGAGTTCCGCAGAAGTATTCATCTGGATTTGTTGAGGCAAAGAGGGATACGCCGCGCTTTAGTCTTTTCATAGCGCGAGATGATGCAGCGCCATTGCACACGTGCAGCTACGCGGTGTGGAAAGGTGTGGCTAACGATCCTGGTTTGCTACCGAGAGCTGCTGCACGTGCGCTCTGCGCGGGAAAAGAAAAAACCCCCGCTTGCGCGAGGGCCTCTTCTACGTCTGTGACGTTTGTAATACTGCGAATTATTGAGCTT
>CAZSWE010000012.1:0-19164 GCA_964610715.1 uncultured Candidatus Planktophila sp. | reverse complement strand
GCCTGCTTTGGGAGCAGGAGATCGGGAGTTCGAATCTCCCCGCCCCGACCAGTTTCACTTATTTAGATGTGTAGCTGCATTTACCAATTAGGAGCACTTCGTGAAAAGCACGGTCGAGACACTTTCTTCAACTCGCATTCGTTTAGATGTCGAAGTTCCCTATGTCGAGCTCGGTAAGTATGTCGATGCTGCATATAAGAAGGTAGCTGCAACTGTAAATATCCCAGGATTCCGTAAGGGCAAAGTTCCAAATGCCATGATCGACCAGCGCGTAGGCCGAGGCGCAGTTTTGGATCAAGCAATCAATGAAGCTATTCAAGATTTCTATGTTGCCGCAGCTCGCGAGAACGAGGTTCTTGTAGTTGGTCGCCCAACCGTAGATGTCAAAGAATTCGTTGATAACGAGAAGCTCAACTTCTCCGTAGAGGTAAGCGTTCGCCCTGATGTAACGCTTCCCGATTTTTCAAAAATCACAATCACCGTTGAAGATGTTGTTGTGACAGATGCAGATATTGATGAGCAGATTGACGAGCTCCGCGCTCGCTTCGGAACTCTCAATACAGTCGAGCGCGCAGCTAAGTCTGGCGACTTTGTCACTATTGACTTGACCGCACGTATTGATGGCCAAGAAGTTGATGGTGGAAAGGCCAATGAAATTTCTTATGAAGTTGGCTCAAACCGCATGATTGATGGCCTCGATGAAGCGCTCGTTGGAATGAACACAGGCGATACCAAGACTTTCACAACACAGCTCGTTGGCCAGAAAGATGGCGAAACCGGCGATGTTGAAATCGTTGTTAAGGCAGTTAAGGAACGCGAACTTCCAACACTTGATGATTCATTTGCCAAGCTGGCCTCTGAATTCGACACAGTTGCTGAACTCCGCGCTGACTTTGCAGATCGCCTCAAGCGAATCAAGAGCATGGAACAAGGAACACAGGCGCGCGATCTTCTTGTAGAGAAGTTACTTGCTGATCTTGATATTCCAGTCCCTGATGAGATTGTCCTTGATGAGGTTAATGATCACCTCGAGGGCGAAGGTCGTCAGGATGATGCAGAACACCGCGCTGAAGTAGATGGCCAGGTTCGCGCATCCATTAAGTCAGATTTCCTCTTCGACTCAATTGTGAAAGCTGAAGAGATTCAAGTTAATGAAATCGAGCTAACTGAATACCTCATCCGCATGTCACAGCGTTATGGCATGGGTCCAGAGCAGTTCGCGCAAGAACTTCAGAAGGCTGGCCAAATTAGCCAAGTAGTTGCTGAAGTAACCCGCGCAAAGGCCCTCGCATCTGTCTTGGCTCGAGTCTCTGTTGTCGATAAATCAGGCAACAAGATTGATCTCGAAGCGCTTCGCCCAGCACAGCCTGCAGAAGTTCAGGCCGCTGACGAAGCAGTGCAAGCCAACGAGCAGTAACCCTTTAGCCGTAAGCGAACATCGCCTCTTTTAGGGGCAATCTCCCCAATTTGGGAAGCATTTTGCTGCTCAGATTGTTAAGGTCACTACTGAAGAAAACGATCGGAAGGATGACACGTGGATTTTATTAACCCACTGGACAACACACCTGTTGCCCGCTCAGCTGGAACAGAGCTCATGGGGCTCGGTGACCAGATTTATAGCCGTTTGCTACGCGAACGCATCATCTTTCTTGCCGGCGAAGTACGCGATGAAATGGCTAACTCCATTTGCGCGCAGATGCTTCTTCTCGCCGCCGAAGATCCTGACAAAGATATTTACCTTTACATCAATTCACCGGGTGGTTCTATCACTGCAGGTATGGCTATTTACGACACGATGCACTACATCAAGAACGATGTAGCAACTGTTGCAATGGGAATGGCGGCATCAATGGGTCAGTTCTTGCTCACTGCCGGTCAACCAGGAAAGCGCTACGCAACACCACATGCTCGTATCTTGATGCACCAGCCACTTGGTGGAATTGGTGGAACAGCGACGGATATTCGAATCCAGGCAGAGCAGATGGCGATTACAAAGCAGACAATGTCTGAACTCAACGCTAAGCACACAGGTCAGCCACTTGAAAAGATCATTGCAGATTCTGATCGCGATAACTGGTTTAACGCCAAGGATGCACTTGCTTACGGATTTATCGATCACATTGCAACTAACGATGGCCAAATTGCGGGAGGTAAGAAGTAATGAAAAACATTCAAGAAATTACAAACCGCTACATTCTTCCAACAATTGAAGAGAAGACCGCCTACGGTTATAAGCGCCTTGATCCATATACAAAGCTCTTCGAAGAGCGCATCATCTTCTTAGGTCAGGCAATCGATGACACAGTTGCAAACGATGTTATGGCGCAGCTTCTTACCCTCGAGTCAATGGATCCAGATCGCGATATCTCGATCTACATCAACTCACCAGGTGGCTCCTTTACTGCGCTGACTGCGATTTATGACACCATGCAATTTGTTCGCCCAGACATCACCACAATCTGTCTTGGTCAAGCAGCATCAGCTGCGGCGATCATCCTTGCTGGTGGCACAAAAGGTAAGCGTTATGGACTTGAACATTCACGTATCTTGATTCACCAACCATCATCTGAGGGTGGCGGTCAGGCTTCAGATATCGAAATCCAAGCGCGCGAAATCATGCGTATGCGTGGACTCCTCGAAACTATGTTGGCCAAGCACTCCAACCGCACAATTGAGCAGATTGCTGCCGAAATTGAGCGCGATAAAATTCTTACCGCTGCAGAAGCAGTTGAGTACGGATTAATCGATAAGGTTATGGCTTCACGTAAGGCTAAGCCTTCCGCGTAAAAAATTAGAAAGCGAGCCCGGCGAGAAATGTTGAAGAAATATTTCGAACCGGGCTCTCTCTTTGCTAATCGCTCTTACAGAAACCTCTGGCTTTCAACGGTTCTGACCATTGTGGCGATGACTGCATTTCCTATCGCTCTTGCTATCTCTGTTCTTGATGCGGGTGGAAGCGCCACAGTTCTTGGATTAATTCTCGGTGTCCGTATCGTTGCTGGCGTGCTCTTTGCGCCAGTTGGTGGAGTCTGGGCAGATCGCTTACCGCGGAAAACAGTATTGATTGTGGCTGATGGTTTTCGTGCAGTAATTGGCAGCATCGTTATCTTTGCTGAACCCGAATCAATCTCTTTCTGGATACTTGGCGGAATTGTTTTTCTTATGGGAGTCAGCGATGCCTTCGGTGGTCCTGCAGTTGGCGCAATCATGCCGAGCATCTTGCCTGATCATCAACTACCAGCCGGAAATGTTCTTCGAGGGATTGCGACCAAGGGCGGAACTATTGCAGGCCCAGGTATTGCCGGAGTCCTCATCGTTTCATTTGGGACACATGTCACGTATATAGCTACATCGTGCTTCTTCTTACTGGGCGCTGCGATGCTATTTCGCGTCACCGAGAATCGAAATGAAGACGATAATCGCGAGCCAGAAAAATTCCTGCACGAGGTTAAAGAAGGCCTTCGCGTTGTCTGGTATTACAAGTGGATTGCAGCGATGATTGTGATGGCTACCTTCCAGTTGCTAATGGTTGTAGGTGTTGAGAATGTCTTGCTTCCGGTAATCACCAAGCGAGATTTCGGAACTGCAGCAGTCTATGCAACAGCAGCCGCGCTATTTAGCGCTGGTGGTTTGATTTCAGCAATCATCAGCATCAAGTTAAAGATTAAGAATCCTGGAACAGTTGCAGTTGTTGTGTGGGGGCTCTTTATCTTTGCGCCTCTTGCGCTGGCATTTCCCACTTCACGTGAATTTATCTTCTTGGCTTACTTCTTAGCTGGTTTCTCGGTTGGCCCCTGGGAAGCGTTCTGGTTCACAACTGTGCAGCGAGAAGTTCCAACTGAGTATCAAGCTCGTGTTTTCAGTATTGATTACATGGGAACAGTTGGCTTACTTCCACTTGGAATGGCTCTTGCTGGCCCGATGGCTGATTGGCTCGGCGAACGACCGCTCTTAATTGGAATTTCTGTATTCCATCTCGCAATCTGTGCTGCGGTGCTCTTTGTACCTGGGGTGCGCCAAATGAAATCTGGGCTACCTCCGTACACACCAAAAGTGCGCGATTCTTCTATGGGCGAACAGAAATAGGGCAGATTTAGGGCACATTTCTTGGACGCGAAAACTACTCTTTACCCATGTCTACACGTATCGGTGAAGCGAACGACCTTCTCAAATGTTCTTTCTGCGGCAAGACCCAGAAGCAAGTCAAGAAACTTATTGCCGGTCCCGGCGTCTATATCTGCGACGAATGTATCGAGCTCTGTAACGAGATCATCGTTGAAGAACTCTCTGAAGCCGCTTCCCTTGGCTTAAGTGAACTTCCTAAGCCACAAGCTATCTTTGAATTTCTCGATCAATATGTCATCGGACAAGACCGCGCTAAGAAGTCACTCTCTGTTGCTGTCTACAATCATTACAAGCGCGTGCAATCTGGTGACTCACGTAGCGATGATGGCATCGAACTCGCCAAGTCAAACATTCTTCTCCTTGGACCAACAGGTTGCGGCAAGACGCTCATGGCGCAGACTCTGGCGCGCATGCTCAATGTTCCATTTGCAATCGCTGATGCAACAGCGCTTACCGAAGCAGGTTATGTCGGTGAAGATGTTGAAAACATTCTTCTCAAGCTTTTGCAGGCAGCAGATTACGATGTCAAAAAAGCTGAAACAGGAATTATCTATATTGATGAAATCGATAAAGTGGCCCGTAAATCTGAGAACCCATCCATCACCCGCGATGTTTCAGGCGAAGGCGTTCAGCAAGCTCTATTGAAGATTATTGAAGGAACTGTCGCCTCTGTTCCACCACAGGGCGGACGCAAGCACCCACATCAAGAATTTATTCAGATTGATACAACCAATGTTCTCTTTATCGTTGGAGGCGCATTTGCTGGCCTCGATAAAATCATTGAAGCGCGTAGCGGTTCATCTGGAGTTGGATTCGGTGCAGAACTTCAAACTGCTGAAGATAAGAATCGTAAAGATATCTTCGCTGACGTTATGCCTGAAGATCTCCTGAAGTTCGGCATGATTCCAGAATTCATTGGTCGCTTGCCAGTTCTCACAAGCGTTGAGCAACTAGATAAGCCAGCGCTTATGCAGATTCTGACTGAACCAAAGAATGCCCTCGTAAAGCAGTACCAGAAGCTCTTTGATCTCGATGATGTTGAACTCGAATTTTCGCCAGAATCTCTTGATGCAATCGCAGAGCTCGCTCTCAAGCGCGGAACTGGTGCACGTGGATTGCGCGCAATCATGGAATCAGTACTGCTTAGCGTGATGTATGACGTACCTAGCCGTACCGATATTGCAAAGGTAGTAATCGAGAAGGCATGCATCGAAGATGGTGCAGCGCCAACCTTGGTCAATCGAACTGGTGATATTCCTAAGCGCGCTTCTCGTCGCGAGAAGTCCTCTGAGGAGAAAAGCGCTTAAAAAGTAAACTAGAATCGCCTCTATGTCTTCCGGCCAGCGCGAACTAGCATCGTCATTTGTTCCTGGCGATATTGAAGGCCCGCTCTACAAAAAATGGATTGATGCTGGATATTTCACCGCAGATGCAAACTCTTCTAAAGAACCATTCACAATCGTTATTCCGCCACCGAATGTCACGGGCAACCTTCACATTGGCCATGCGCTCGATCAGACGCTGCAAGATTGTTTAACTCGCCTAAAGCGCATGCAGGGCTTTGAAGCTCTTTGGCTACCTGGAATGGACCATGCAGGAATTGCAACACAGAACGTTGTCGAAAAGCAGTTAGCGGCAAAAGGTTTATCTCGCCACGATTTAGGGCGCGAAGATTTTGTAAAGAAAGTCTGGGAATGGAAAGCCGAATCTGGTGGACAGATTCTTGGACAGATGAAGCGCCTCGGAGATTCTGTCGATTGGTCTCGCGAAGCGTTCACAATGGATGAGAATCTATCGAAGGCAGTTTTAACAATCTTTAAGAAGCTCTTTGATCAAGGGCTTATCTATCGCGCCGAACGCATCATCAACTGGTGTCCGCGCTGCCTTACTGCGCTTTCGGATATTGAAGTAGAACACCAGGATGACGAAGGTGAATTCGTTCAGGTTCGCTACGGCGATGGAGAACAGAGCATCGTTGTTGCAACCACTCGCGCTGAAACCATGATGGGCGATGGCGCTGTCGCAGTCCACCCTGATGATCCGCGTTACAAGCACATGATTGGTACTGAAGTTCTCCTGCCTTTGGTCAACCGCATGATTCCAATCATCGCCGATGAACTAGTGGACCCAGACTTCGGAACTGGCGCTGTAAAGGTAACTGCAGCTCATGATCCAAATGACTTTGAGATGGCTATGCGACATAACGTGCCTTTCGTTGTCATCATGAACGAACACGGAGTCATGGATGGCACAGGCACTGAATTTGATGGCATGGATCGTTTTGAAGCTCGCGTTGCCGTTGTCGCTAAGCTCAAAGAGATGGGCCGTATCGTTGCTGAGAAGCGCCCTTACATCCACGCAGTCGGCCACTGTTCGCGTTGCGACACAACCGTCGAACCGCGTTTATCGAAACAATGGTTTGTAAAGGTTGCACCTCTTGCAAAGGCTGCCGGCGATGCTGTGCGAGATGGTCGCGTCAAGATTGAACCTGCAGAGTTAGCGCCACGTTACTTTGAGTGGGTAGATAACATGCACGACTGGTGTATCTCTCGCCAACTCTGGTGGGGACATCGCATTCCAGTTTGGTATGGGCCAAATGATGAAGTCATCGTTGTCGGTCCTGGCGAAAGTGCGCCAGCTGGTTACACGCAAGATCCAGATGTTCTCGATACCTGGTTCTCATCTGCCCTCTGGCCATTTTCGACTTTAGGTTGGCCTAACGAGAGCGCTGATGTAAAGAAGTTCTATCCAACTAGCGTTCTGGTTACAGGCTACGACATCTTGTTCTTCTGGGTAGCGCGCATGATGCTCTTTGGCCTCTTTGCCATGGATGGCGTTCCACCGTTCCACACCATCGTTTTGCACGGACTTGTGCGCGATCAATTCGGCAAGAAGATGTCTAAATCTCGTGGCAACGTCGTTGATCCACTTGAATTTATCGATAAGTACGGAGCAGATGCGCTTCGCTTCACTTTGGCGCGCGGCTCTAACCCAGGTAAAGATCAAGCACTCGCTGAAGATTGGATTGCAGGTTCTCGTAATTTTGCGACCAAACTCTGGAACGCAACTCGTTTTGCCATGATGAATGGCGCAACGACCGAAGGCCCACTTCCGGCGCAGAGCTCACTTTCAGCAATCGATGCTTGGATTCTTTCGCGCCTGAGCGAGACAACTACCGAATACACAGCGCTTTTAGAAAGCTACGAATTTGCTCGCGCCTGCGAAACCATCTATCACTTCGCTTGGGATGATCTCTGCGACTGGTACCTAGAACTTTCTAAAGAAGCTTTCGCATCAGGTAACGCCGCAGCTTCACAACGAGTGCTCGGCCATGTTCTCGACACTCTCTTCCGCTTGCTTCATCCTGTGATGCCATTTATTACTGAGACTCTCTGGACAACGCTCACAGGCAAAGAAACGCTTGTCACTGCGGCTTGGCCAGTTGCCGATGCAGCACATATCGATAAGAAGTCAGAGACTTTGATTGGCGAACTACAGAAGATCATCACTGAAGTTCGCCGCTTCCGTAATGATCAAGGCGTTAAACCAAGTCAGAAGATTCCAGGTCGAATCATCGCTCCTGCTGATGTGACTGCCTATTCATCAGCGATGGCTTTCTTGCTGAAGTTAGAGCTGACAGAGTTCACACCGAGCGCTTCTGTAGAAATTGGCGCTATGAAGGTCGAACTTGATTTATCTGGAACAGTTGATGTGGTTGCAGAACGCGCCCGCTTAGAAAAAGATTTAGCAACAGCGCAGAAAGATCTCAAGACTGCTGAAGTGAAGTTAGGCAATGAAGGATTTATGGCAAAGGCTCCTGCTGCAGTTGTTGTAGAAATCAAAGAACGCTTAGCTGCAACAACTGCCGATATCGAGCGCATCACTGCGCAACTTGCAGCGCTTAAGTAAATGGCACACATCTCAGCAGAGGATCAAGCGCGCATCGACGCGATTGAAGCGGCGCTGCTCAAGCGGTGGCCAGAGACTCGCATCGAACCAACTCTTGAAAGAATTGCAGCGCTCGTTGATATCTTGGGCTCACCTCAACTGACCTATCCAACAATTCATATTGGTGGCACTAACGGTAAGACATCAACATCACGCATGGTTGATTCACTTCTCTTTGAGATGGGGCTGCGCACCGGCAGATTTACCAGCCCACACTTAGAAAGCTTCTTAGAACGCATCGCCATCAATGGCGAACCCATTCCAGCAGCTGATGCAATCTTCGCCTATAACGACATCGCTGCCTACCTTGATTTAATGGATTCAAAGTTTGAACATCCCATCTCATTCTTTGAAGCAATAACCGCTCTTGCCTTTGTCGCTTTCGCAGAGCACCCAATTGATGTGGGAGTTATTGAAGTAGGTATGGGTGGCCAGTGGGATGCCACCAATGTAGTTGCCGCAGATGTATCAATGATTATGCCTATCGGCTTAGATCACACTGAATATTTAGGTGAGACGCTAACTGAAATTGCTCAAACTAAGGCAGGCATCATCAAAGAAGGTGGCTTTGTTGTGATGGCGCACCAAGAACCAGAGAGCGCTGTCGAGTTACTCAAGCAAGCCGCCGCAGTGGGCGCTGATATCGCGCGCGAAGGCGTTGAGTACTCAGTGCTCTCTCGCGCAGTTGCTGTTGGTGGACAGCTAGTAACGATTCAAGGAGTCAAAGAAATCTATCCAGATATCTTTATTCCGCTTCACGGAAAGCACCAAGCATCCAATGCAGCAGCAGCGCTTGTGGCCGTGGAGGCGTTCTTTGGCGATCAGGATTTAGATATTGAAGCGGTGCGGGCAGGCTTTGCAGGCGTCACATCGCCAGGTCGTTGCGAAGTACTTCATCGCGACCCAACAATCATCATCGATGCAGCCCACAACCCTCATGGGGCAGCGGCTATCGCTGAAACGATTCAGAGTGAGTTCACCTTCGATGAAGTCATCGGAATCTTTGCTCCCATGGGGGATAAGGATGTCCGGGGGCTTCTCCTTGAACTAGAACAAGTGATGGATTCAGTAATCGTCACGGCGAATTCTTCGCCACGGGCGATGAAGGTGACTGAGCTAGAGAAGATGGCCGCCGAAATTTTCGGAAGCGATCGCACCTTCTCGGCGCCAACCCTGACCGAAGCAATCGATAAAGCAGTCCAAGACTGCGTTAGACCCTTAAGTGATGAAACCATCGGAATTTTAATTACCGGTTCAGTTGTTTCGGTGGGAGAATCGCGCACGATAATTCGTAAGAAGTTTGCAAAGGAGACCATCTAATGCGCATGTTGGCATCGGCTGTACTCATCATGGAAGTTTTCATTATGGGCTTTGCCATGCTGCTTGCAAAAGATAACCACGGTTCCGCAACGATTATCGCCGGAGCGGTGATTGCACTTTTGATGCTTCTCACCCCAGGTCTTCTCAAGAAGCGCACAGGTTGGATTTTGGGATCGCTTCTGCAAATTGCGATGATTGGGTATGCCGTTGTCGTGCCTTCCATGGCCATTGTGGGGCTGCTTTTTGGGGGACTCTGGATTGCAGCCATCGTGGTGGGTCGTAAGGGTGAGGCGGCTCGGGCAGCGCTCATGGCTTCGCAGACTCCAAACCCCTAATAGACTGCACCGGTGAGCACAGAAAAGACACTCGTCCTAGTGAAGCCAGATGGCGTTGCACGCGGTTTGGTTGGCGAAGTCATTGCTCGTATCGAGGCAAAGGGTTACAAAATTTCTGCGCTTCGTATGTTGCAAGCAGATCGTGCGCTCCTTGAAAAGCATTACGCAGAACATCAAGGCAAGCCATTCTTTGAACCACTCGTTGAGTTCATGATGTCTGGTCCCATCGTTGCGATTGTCGCTGAAGGTAATCGAGTAATTGAAGGCTTCCGATCACTTGCAGGAGTTACAGATCCAACAGTTGCTGCCCCTGGCACTATCCGCGGAGACCTCGCTCGCGATCAAGGAACCAAAGTTGTACAAAATATTGTTCACGGCTCTGATTCACCAGAATCTGCAGCTCGTGAAATAGCAATCTTCTTCGAAGGGAAATAAATGTCTAACAGAATGTCCTTCATTGGTCGCGATATGGCCGTGGATCTAGGTACTGCAAATACGCTCGTCTATGTACGAGGTCGTGGCATCGTTCTTAATGAGCCATCTGTAGTTGCAGTCAACCAAGACACTGGTGGAATTCTCGCTGTTGGACTTGAAGCCAAGAAGATGATTGGCCGTACTCCAGGCAACATCGTTGCTATCCGCCCACTTAAAGATGGCGTGATTGCAGACTTCGACACCACTGAGCGCATGCTCCGTTACTTTATTCAGAAAGTTCATCGCCGTAGCTATCTAGCTAAGCCACGTATCGTTGTCTGCGTTCCATCCGGCATTACGGGCGTTGAACAGCGCGCGGTTAAGGATGCTGGGTACGCCGCAGGTGCACGCAAGGTTTACATCATCGAAGAGCCAATGGCTGCAGCAATTGGTGCAGGCCTACCAATCCACGAACCAACTGGAAATATGGTGGTTGATATTGGTGGCGGTACTACTGAAGTAGCAGTGATTTCACTCGGTGGAATCGTTACAGCGCTCTCAATCCGTATTGGTGGCGATGAGCTAGATCAATCAATTATTAACTGGACCAAGCGCGAATACTCATTGCTTCTCGGAGAACGTACCGCTGAAGAAATCAAGATGGCTATTGGTTCGGCCTACCCACTACAAGGTGAAAACGACGCAGAAATTCGTGGTCGCGACTTGGCAACAGGTCTGCCAAAGACAATCGTCGTTACAGCTGCTGAAATTCGCAAAGCGCTTGAAGAGCCTGTCAATCAGATTGTTAACGCAGTCAAGGCAACTCTTGATAAGTGTCCACCAGAACTCTCTTCAGATCTTATGGATCGTGGAATCGTGCTTACTGGTGGCGGGGCTCTGCTTAAGGGGCTCGATGAAAGACTTCGCAAAGAGACAGGTATGCCAATTCATATTGCAGATCGTCCACTCGATGCAGTTGTTGAAGGCTCCGGTAAGTGCATTGAAGAGTTTGAAGCCCTTGAAAAGGTTTTGATCTCCGAGCCTCGTCGATAGGTAATCTAAAGTGCGCTACGGCGGCGACAACCGCGGTCGCTTACTTATCATCGTATTAATTGTCACCTCGCTATTTTTGATCACTCTTGATCTCCGCGGTGTGCAAGTAATCGATGGTCTGCGCACAGGAACTCAGACAGCCCTCACACCAGTTCAAAAAGCAGGTTCATGGGCAATTTCTCCACTTCGCAATTTTCTCTCAGATGTCACTAGCCTCGGTCGCACGCGCAACAAGATTGAAAGACTGCAAGCCGAAAACGATAAATTGCGGCTGTCATTGCAGAACCGCAAAAACGCTGATGCTCTCTTAAAACAATTAAAGGGCGTTCTCGATCTTGCCGGAACCGCGGGCTACAAAGTTGTGGGTGCGAAGGTTATTTCTCAAGGTTCGACTACATCATTTACTCAATCAATCTCCATTGATGTGGGCTCTAACTCCGGTGTGCGCAGCAACATGACAGTGCTCTCTAGTTACGGGATAGTTGGCGTGGTTAAGTATGTATATCCAAATAGCGCACTTGTGCAGTTGGCATCAGACCCAGCATTTCGTATCGGCGCGCGTATCGCTGGTTCGCAGCAGATTGGAATCTTGAGCGGGCAAGGCACTCGCCGTGGAGTTCTTCAACTCCTAGATAACCGCACACAGATTAAGAAGGGCGATGTCCTTCTTGCTCGCGGTAGCCAAGGGGGTAGACCATTCGTTCCGGGCGTTCCAATCGGTTCTGTCACCGACGTTGATAACTCACCCGGCGCCGTTACTCAAACAGCTGAGGTGAAGTTCTATACCAACTTCTCAACCCTAGGCGTGGTTGCAGTTGTTGTATCGGGCGAAGGCACAGATCCACGGGATGCTCTTGTTCCACCCAAACCAATTCCAACTCCAATTCCAACTGTGACTGTATTTGTGACGCCGTCACCGAGCCCAACTAATTAAGCGACTGTAGCGATGTCACTTCGTAGCTTTCTCTATTCGACTCCAGTCTTTCTCACCATCTTTCTCTTGCAAGAAGCCGTTGTCACTCAATTGCGCCTTCCGCTTGGCGGATTTAATCTTCTTTTAATCGTTGCACTAATTTGGGCAGCGTTAAGCACACCTGAAATCGGTGCGCTCACAGGTTTCGGTGCTGGAATTGCAATGGATTTATCACAGAGTTCATCCGGTCCTATGGGGCAGTGGACTTTAGTCATGATTATCGCTTGCTATGCAGTCGCATTTCTTGGATACGGTGATGACAACATCCGCGCCAATCCCATCAATATTGTCTTGCTTACGACGGTTGGAGTTGTGGCAGCACGTATTGTCTATCTCGTTTTAGGAATTCTCTTAGGCGAGCAAACAGGAAATCTGCAGAGTATTTTCTGGAGCCTTGCAGGAACAGCCTTTTGGACAGCAATTATTTCACCGCTAGTGCTGAAGGTTATTTCATTTATCCACGCAAACGTCTTTGGGTTGAGTTCACGAATATGAATCAACGTTCGCGCCTGAGCTTGCTCGTTACACAAATCTTCTTTGCCAGCTTGATGTTGGCGCTCTTTGGACGTCTCTTTTATCTGCAGATTGCAGCAGGTCCGATCTATCGCGATGCGGCGTTGAGTATTCAGAGTCGCGATGTTGTAACACCTGCTAATCGCGGCTTTATCGTTGATTCGTCCGGCGTTCCATTGGCGCTCAATAAAGTGGGTCTGGCAATCACAGTAGATCGCACCAAGATTGATAAGTTGCCTGATAAAGGAGAAGCAGTAATACGAGACTTAGTGGGCTTGCTTGGGCTGAACTATGCCGATGTTTGGCAACGCACGCGCTTATGTGGAGAACTTCCTAAGGGTCAGAAAGCTGGATGTTGGACTGGATCGCGATTCCAACCGATTCCAATTACCAAGGAGGCAGACCCACAACTTGCACTCCGCATTGTTGAGCGATCAGATCGCTATCCAGGTGTGACAGCCTCACCAGTGGCTATCCGAAGCTATCCAGAAAATTTGGGACTTAGCGGTGGACATGTACTTGGTTATGTAGGTCCGCTCACTGAAGAGGATTTATCTGGCGCAAATGGAAGAACTTATTTCCGCTCTGAATCCATAGGTAAGGCAGGGCTTGAGAGTATGTATGACTCATACCTGCGCGGTGTACCAGGGATTAAAACTTTTATCGTAGATCGTAAAGAAGCGGTAACAACTACTCGTAAAAATACCCAGCCAATTGCCGGTTCACATCTTGTGACAAGTCTTGATATGCGCCTGCAAGCTGCCTCTGAGAAAGCGTTAGCTGATGCGGTAAAGCGCGCACGCGGACTCGGCTTTCCGGCAGATGGAGGTGCGGCGATTGTGATGGATGTGCGCAATGGACAGGTACTTGCCCTGGCATCTCATCCCACCTTTGATCCGAATGCATTTGAACGGGGCTTAAGCGTTGAGCAAGCCAATAACTTATTTAGCGAGAAAGCTGGCGTCCCAGCGCTTAACAGGGTTTTGCAAGGCCTTTACGCACCTGCATCTACCTTCAAAGCTGTCTCACTCGTTGCTGCAGCAAATGCAGGCTATGACCTAAAGAAGAACTATGCCTGCCCGGCAGAGGTTCAAGTAGGAAATCGCGCGTTTAAAAACTTTGAGAGTAGAGCGCAAGGAACAATCTCCATCAAGAAGGCGATGGCAATTTCCTGTGACACTATTTGGTATCAGATTGCCTATGATGAATGGGTCCGCGACGGTGGACTTCGCCCGAAATCAAACGCCAACGACTATTTCTATAACGCTGCAAAACGTTTTCAGATTGGCGTAAAGACAGGTATCGACCTACCTTCAGAATCCTCTGGGCGTCTTGCTGATCGCCAGTGGCGTAAAGATTGGTACAGCCAGAATAAGGATTTCTACTGCAATTACAAGGAACGTACTAAGAAATCTGCGCAGACCCCCTTCTTGCTCGAGCTTGCTCGAGAGAATTGTTTAGATGGCGACAAAATCCGTGCAGGAGATGCCGTTAACTTCTCAATTGGCCAGGGCGATACCGTCATTACTCCTATTAAGTTGGCCCAGATGTATGCAGCAATCGCAAATGGTGGAACTATCTGGAAGCCAACGATTGCCAAAGCTGTTGTGAAATCTGACGGCACTGTTGTGAAGAAATTTGAACCCGAAAACCTTGGAGATATTGGCGTCGATCCTGTCACGCTCAAACTTTTGCAAGAATCTCTCCACGAAGTAACGCTCACTGGTACTTCAGCGGGAGTCTTTAACGGCTTCCCAGTTCAGACATCTGGAAAGACAGGAACTGCGCAGGTCTTTGGAAGAAATCTCAATGGTTCGTTGAAGGCTGACACATCTTGGTATGCCGCTTATGCACCAACGCAGAACCCACGTTACGCCGTCGTCATGATGGTGAGCCAAGGTGGATATGGAGCCAGCACTTCAGGTATCGGAGTGAAAAACATCTTTGAAGCCCTCTTCGGAGTTCAAGGTCGTATCGCAAAACCAGAGTTAGCGCTCTTTCCACAAGGAAAGCCGCCGACCAAATTGCCACGAATTTCACCGGCAACAAAAGCGAAACCATCTATCCTCAACCCAGGTAAAGCTGTCAGTGCCAGCCCAACACCGAAGGCGGTGGTGAAGAGATGAGTACTTTTCTCAATCGCAACCCTTACCGCCGCGCACATCGCCCATCTTTCTTTGCAGGTTTTGACCCGATTTTAACTGCCGCCGTCGGCGCACTTCTTGTTATCGGAACTCTGCTGGTCTATGCCGCAACGCGCGATTGGTATTCGGCAAATGGTTTAGATCCCGAGTACTACCTCAAGCGCCATGTCATCAATATTGTGATTGGTATCGTCCTGGCTTGGGGAACGACAATTATTGATTACCGATTACTGCGCGCCTATACGCCATTTATTTGGGGCTTAGGAGTTCTTGGTCTAATCCTGGTTCTCATTCCCGGAATCGGATCTGAGATTAACGGCGCCCAAGCTTGGATTGGCCTTCCCTTTGGTTTCCAAGTTCAACCTGCTGAAATTGCCAAGATCTCAATCATAATTGGTATTTCTATGTTGCTCTCAGAGCGTACGCACAACAGTGATGAACCTAGTAACCAAGATGTACTCAAAGCTTTAGGAGTTGCAGCACTTCCAATTCTGCTTATCTTGCTTCAGCCAGATATGGGAACAGTCTTCATCATTAGCGCATCTGTCGTAACAATTATCGCTGTCTCTGGTGCACCTACACGTTGGGTCGTTGGTCTATTACTCGTTGCCGTCATTGGCGGCTTCGTCGCCACTAAGGCAGGAGTTGTCACCGAGTATCAACTTAAAAGGCTGCAATCATTTGTCGATCCCAATGCAGATACACAAGGTGCCGGCTATCAGCTACGGCAGGCTCGTATCACTGTGGGCTCAGGTGGTCTATTAGGAACTGGTTTATTTGATGGACCACAGACAAGTGGTCGATTTGTTCCAGAACAACAGACTGACTTTATCTTTACAGTAGCTGGCGAACAGCTGGGCTTTATCGGTAGCGGATTTATCATCTTCCTCTTATTTATTGTCTTAATGCGCGGCTTTGCAATCGCACGAAGATCCACCGACCCCTATGGAACTCTGGTTTCGACAGGAGTTGTTGCCTGGTTTGCATTCCAGATATTTGAAAATATAGGAATGACTTTGGGGTTGATGCCGATGACAGGGGTGCCGCTGCCATTTCTCTCGTATGGTGGATCGAGCATGTTCGCCAATCTCATCGGATTTGGGCTCTTGCAGAATGTTCACGCCAGCCACCGCGGCTAATTCACGCTCAAAGTAGGAGTTCAGCTCGGCTATCTGCCATACTTAGGCCAACAGTTCAGCGCGGCCAGCGATCCTTATCGCGCCTGCGGCGGACTACACAAAAAGATTTGCTCGTCATGAAAGTTCCATCATGGAAAGTTCACAGCGGGCCACGAGAATGCATTTCTCATAAGAGATTTGCGCTAAAGGATTTGGTGCCATGGCTATTGAGCCAAAATCACCGCGTAAGCGCGCGGTTAAGAAATCAAAAGGTAAGTCCAAGGTTGAAGAATCGACCTCTGAGGAAGCCCCAGAAGTAACAGCTAGCGAAGAAGCGCCAACCAGCGCTGCTAAAGCGGGCGCAAAGAAGACTGCTGCAATTCCAGTTCCCATCTTCCAGGCTGCAGATGTTGTTGCACCTCCTCGCGCTCGTAAATCGAGCGCTAAGAAGGTTGAGGCTGAAAAACCTGCGGCTAGCGAAGAAGTAGCAAGTGACGATAGTGACGATTCAGATTCACGTGGTGGACGTAACCGCCGTCGTCGTCGCGGTGGACGCGGTCGCCGTAAGCCACAAGGTGATGAGCTCACTACCAACGAAGATTCCCAAGAAGGCGATGAGTCGCCAGAAGGTGCATCAGAAGATAGCGCAGAAGGTGCAACGCATCGTCGCCGTCGTCGCCGCCGCGCAAGCGGAGATGGCGTCACACCTGGTGAGGTCATCGATGAAGATGGCGTAGTTACCGTAGTTAAGGTCCGTGAGGTCCGTGAAAAATCTGAACGTCCTGTGCGCGAACGTACAGAACGCGGAACACGTAATCGCCGCGATCGCGACCGTGGTCGTAGCGATTCACGCGAATACCGTGAGCCATACCGCCGCCGTGGAACAGTTATAACTGATGGAGAATTCCTAGCGCGCCGTGAAAACGTTGATCGCGAGATGGTTGTCCGCCAAATCGGAGACAGAATTCAGATTGCAGTCATTGAAGATAATGTGATGGTTGAGCACTACGTCAACCGAAATGCCAACGTTTCATATGTCGGTAACGTCTATCTCGGCCGAGTTCAAAACGTTCTTCCATCTATGGAAGCTGCCTTCGTAGATATCGGTAAGGGACGAAACGCTGTTCTCTATGCCGGTGAAGTGAATTGGGATGCCGCAGGTATCTCTGAATCTGAACCTCGCAAAATTGAGATGGTTCTAAAGACTGGGCAACCAGTTTTAGTGCAGGTAACTAAAGATCCAATTGGCCAAAAAGGTGCGCGCCTGACAAGTCAGATTTCACTTCCTGGTCGCTATGTTGTCTTTGTTCCTGGTGGGGGAATGAGCGGTATTTCAAAGCGCCTTCCTGAATCCGAGCGCACACGCCTTAAGGCGATCCTGAAGACTCTAATCCCTGAAGAAGCTGGCGTCATTGTCCGAACAGCTGCAGAAGGTGTTTCAGAAGTTGAACTCACTGCAGATGTCGAACGCCTAAAGGCGCAATGGGAAGATATTTATCAGAAGTCGGTCAACCCTAATTTCCACGCACCAGCGCTTCTGCTCTCAGAGCCAGATCTTGCTGTCCGTGTTATCCGCGATATCTTCAATGAAGATTTCCGTAAGCTCATCATTCAAGGTAACGAAGCATGGGATGAGATCACTTCATATCTTGGCTCTATCGCACCTGAGTTAATGCCAAAGATTGAAAAGTATGCCGGCACTGGGGATCTCTTTGCTGATTACCGCGTTGAAGAACAGCTCGCAAAGGCATTCGATCGCAAGGTCTATCTACCTTCAGGTGGATCACTTGTTATCGATCGCACCGAAGCGATGGTTGTTATCGACGTTAACACCGGAAAGTTCATCGGTAAGGGCGGCAACCTAGAAGAGACCGTCACCAAGAACAACTTGGAAGCAGCCGAAGAGATTGCACGTCAGCTACGTCTTCGCGACTTAGGTGGCATCGTTGTTATCGACTTTATCGATATGGTTTTGGAATCTAACCGGGATGCAGTTCTGCGTCGCTTAGTCGAATGTCTTGGCCGCGATCGCACAAAGCATCAAGTTGCTGAAGTGACATCGCTCGGTCTTGTGCAGATGACTCGTAAGCGTGTTGGACAAGGCCTTATCGAAGCATTCTCAACAACATGTGACTCATGTAATGGCCGCGGAATCCATATCCATATGGATCCAGTAAAGATGAAGGCTCCCATGCCACAGGTAAATGCGCAGAGCGCGCACCACCCCGATGTTGAAGAAGAGTCAGCAACAGATCATGAATTCCACGAGGTCCTCAATGATGAGAGCCCAGCAGAATCTGAAGCGGTCACAACCCCAAAGGGCAAGCGCCGTCGCAGGGCGGCTAGTTCAGGGGTTATCACCGCATAACAATGAGCTGATTTGACCCATGGGGTGCGAAATCCGTACCCTTAGCGTCTGCCCGAGCACGCCTCACGCGTGGATCAGGCTTGATAACTAATACGAAGAACTGAGGCAATGAGCATGTACGCAATCGTTAAAGCTGGCGGACGCCAGGAGAAGGTAACTGTTGGCGAGACCATCACCGTCGATCGCATCGACGCTGCTGCTGGCGCATCAGTTTCATTCCCAGCGCTCCTCGTTGTCGATGGCGCAAATGTCACAACTGACCCAAAGGTTCTCTCAAGCATCAAGGTAACTGGCGAAGTTATCGACGAAGTTAAGGGTCCAAAGATCGACATCCTTCGTTACAAGAACAAGACAGGCCATCGCCGTCGTCAAGGTTTCCGTGCACAGCACACACGAGTAAAGATCACCGCAATCAGCGGTGCTAAGTAAGGGTTAAGGGAGCAAAGTAAATGGCAAGTAAGAAGGGTGTTTCCTCAACACGTAACGGTCGCGACTCCAATCCACAGTACCTCGGTATTAAGCGCTTTGGCGGTCAAGAAGTTAATGCAGGAGAAATTCTCGTTCGCCAGCGTGGAACACACTTCCACCCAGGCAAGAACGTAGGACGCGGTAAGGATGACACTCTCTTCGCTCTCGCAGCAGGAGCAGTTGAGTTCGGTCGCGCTCGCGGTCGCCGCGTAGTGAATGTAGTCCCTGCAGTTTAATTTAGGTTTCTCTTAAAGGAGCGGGCCGCATTTATCGCGGTCCGCTTTTTTATTTCGCTAGGTAGTCATTAAAGGTAGCTGTAAAGGAAGGAGAGTCAGATGACAACATTTATCGATAGCGTCACTCTCTTTGCCTCTGCCGGAAAAGG
>CAZSWE010000011.1:0-19198 GCA_964610715.1 uncultured Candidatus Planktophila sp. | reverse complement strand
GCGATGACAACGTTACGTCCCTTAGGGCCGAGCGTTACCTTGACGGTGTCAGCGAGCTGATTGACACCGCGTTCCATTGCGCGACGAGCGTGCTCGTCGAATTCCAACATCTTGCCCATGGGCTACTTCTCGATGATCGCGAGAATGTCGCGAGCAGATAGGACGAGGTACTCCTCGTTGTTGTACTTAACTTCAGTTCCGCCGTACTTGCTGTAGAGAACGACATCGCCGACCTTTACATCCATTGGTACGCGAGCGCCGTCATCGAAACGACCTGGGCCTACGGCAACAACTGTGCCTTCCTGTGGCTTCTCTTTCGCTGTATCTGGGATGACAAGACCGGATGCTGTTGTTGTCTCGGCTTCATTTGCCTTGACAACGATGCGATCTTCGAGCGGCTTAATGGCTACTGCCATGGTTGTACTCCTTTAGCTATTTTTATCGTTAAGGGTCTTTCCACTTTGGGGGCTGCCGTTAGCAGTGTCGACCCTAGAGTGCTAACGCCAAGCCTATGGGGGGTTATTCCCGGCGGCAAATTGAAGAGCTAGAGACTGACCTGTTCGACCGGCAGGCTGGAATCGGCATCGAAGGCGCCCCGTGTGGCGGGCTTTCCGGCGCTGAGCATCAGGCTGCCCAGAGCTGCGACCATCGCCCCGTTATCGGTACAGAGCCCTGGCTTTGGAATTCGAAGTTCGATCCCTGCCTTGGCGCATCGTTCGGTGGCCACGGCGCGAAGCCTGGAGTTGGCGGCGACTCCCCCTGCGATGACAAGGGAATCAATACCTGTTGCCTTACATGCGGCGAGAGATTTGAGTAGCAAAACATCAACAACGGCTTCTTGGAAAGAGGCAGCAACATCTGCGCGCACATATTTAGGCGTGCTCTCTAGATAACGAGCAACTGCTGTCTTAAGCCCTGAGAAAGAGAAATCATAAGGACGGGTTGCCCAATCGTTTGAAGTTGTCAGCCCTCGTGGAAAATCAATAGCGCTGGCGGATCCGCTCTGTGCATCGCGATCAATAGCTGGGCCACCCGGAAAACCAAGTTGCAGAATGCGCGCGATTTTATCGAAAGCCTCACCTGCTGCATCATCCATCGTTGCGCCCAGCTTTGTAATTGAACCGGTGATGTCATTTACCTGCAGCAGCGATGAATGTCCACCGCTGACAAGAAGAGCGATAGTCGGACGAGTTGGTTGGTCATGAGTTAAGTAATCAACTGAGATGTGAGCCGCCAGATGGTTAACGCCATAGAGCGGGCGACCTAATCCTTGCGCTAGCCCGCTTGCCGAAGCAACACCAACAAGGAGGGCGCCCACTAAGCCAGGGCCGGCCGTAACAGCAACTGCATCGATATCGCGGAGTGAAATCTCAGATTCAGCAACAGCTCGTTCAATCGCAGGCAACATCGCTTCTAAGTGAGCACGGGATGCGATTTCAGGAACGACTCCCCCAAAGCGCGCATGTTCATCAACACTTGATGCAATGACATTGGCAAGCAAGGTGCGCCCGCGCACAATGCCAATTGCAGTTTCATCACATGAAGTCTCAATGCCTAGAACAATTGGTTGCATTAGTTGAAGTCCTTACGCATCACAAAGGCATCTTGGCCAGGGCCGTAGTAATCCATCCGCACTGAAATCTGCATATATCCCAGGCTCTTATAGAGCTCGATAGCCGCGATATTGCTCTGCTCAACTTCCAGCATCATGGCACTTGCCCCGCGCTCTTTCGACCACTGCTCGATCTGGCGCATAAATTCGCGGGCAATTCCTTGGCGACGAAAATCAGGCAGAACTGCCACGGTAAGAATGTCTGCTTCAACGCCAGGGGCTGGCAGAAAGACTCCGCAATAACCAACAACTTTGTTGCCTGACTCTGCCACCGACATATAACGAGTAGTTGGAATGCCAGCGAACTCTTCTTTAAACTGCGAAGTGCTCCACGGTGAATATGGAAAGAGCTCTTTCTCATAGGTTGCAAGAACTGGGATATCTAAAGCGATGGGCTGGCGATAGGTAATCATGAGCGCTCCGCTGTAGGAACAGCATCTGGCCTTCGTAAATACATAGGTTCAGACACGTTCTGGGTATCTGCCAGTGCAACCAACTTCTTCATATCCGGATACACATCAAAGATAAATCCATCAACTTGATCTGGCTTGCTCACATGAGGGCCATCAACTCGTGTGCCATTTTCGTAGCGCGCCCAGTAAATCTCTTTGCGACGAGCATCTACGGCAACTGTGTAGCTACTTTCTTCGATTGCAATCGCATCGAGCGAACAGACTCCAACAACCGGAATATCGCGAGCGAGTGCAAATGTGTGGGCAAATGAAATACCCACTCGAAGTCCAGTAAATGGCCCTGGTCCCATGCCAACTACAACGTGAGTCACTGGCGCACAAGTTTTCAAAGCCTTTGCCACCAGTTCAGAGAGGGCGCGACCATGGTCGGTTGCACCTTCATGAAATTCTTCAAAAGTTACTTGGCCGCCTTCAATAATTCCGACGATGGTGCGCGAAGTTGAGGTATCGATCGCTAGCGAAATATTCATAGCGAAACCCCTTGCCAGCGGGCGCCAACTGTCTTGATGGCCACTTCACGAACTTCGTCGCTGCGATCGATAGTGATCTCAAGGCGTTCTTCGCTTAACCGAGCAGACTCTGCGCCTCCCCATTCAATAACGGTGACCGCGCCTTCTCGGGGTGAATCTAAATCAAGATCATCAAGAAAGGCTGCTGCGTTGCCGCCTTCAAGTAAGCGATAAGCATCGACATGAATGAGCGGCAGTGGCCCTTTATGGATGCGGGCAATAACAAAGGTAGGAGAGGTAACGTCACTTATTCCCAGTGCTTCACCGATTCCTTGAACCAGAACTGTTTTACCAGCGCCGAGTGGGCCGTTAAGAAGGATGAGATCGCCTGCTTGGCAGAGCTTTCCAATGCGCATGCCGAGAGCGTGCATCTGGTCAGCTGTAGCAATCTTCACTCATGAAGGATAGTTGAAGAAAAAGAAGAAGGGCCCCGGTCTCCCGAGGCCCTTCTCTTGTTTACTACTTTTAGCCGAAGTTGTACTTCAAATCGGCTGGGCGATAATCAGAGTCACCACTGAGGTAAGGAACCTTCGTTGACAAGTATTCAACATACTTTGTTGTCGGTACCTTTCCGGAGCGAGCAGCCACTGCGAGCATATCTACCCACGCCTTGGTCTGCTTCTTGGTGAATGTCTGGTGACCAACACCTGAAGGAGCTCCTGGACCTGTGAGGTCTGGAAGTCCTGCTGCTGTGAACTTGGTGTAAGTCTCAGGAGTCAGAGTTGTGAGTGAGAGTGTGTTCCAGATTGGCTTAGGACCCTTCTTGGAAGCTTCCCACTTAGCAAGCTCTGCTTCATAAACAGCGCGCTTCTTATCCACATAACGTGCAGTGTTACCTGCGAAGACAAGGCGATCTGCTTCAAGTGTGAGCAGGATTGTTGGGTGCTTTGAGGTAAATGTTGATGCATCCAAAGCTTTGAACTTAGCAATCGCAGCAGCATCCCCTGTTACACGAGGAGCAGCTGAAAGCACACCGAGCATGCCAGCAATTGCTTCATCTCCTGATAGTCCAAGGTTGTAACGACCTGCATCTCCTTCATCAAGGAGCGCAGCCCAGTTTGTCTGAGTGTTGTCGTAGAAACCAGGACCTGTTGATTCAGAGATTGACTGTCCAGCAAGAACTCCGGTAGCAACTGCTGCTCCGATATTCTGCAAGACCGCAACTGTTGCATTGATGCTGTGCTCTGCAATCACTGCGTTAGTTGAGATTCCATCCATGTGTGAGCTCTTGGTTGGAACTCCTGTAAGAAGACCAGTCAAGAGAAGCGCTGAACGCTGTGGGATTCCGGAACCCTTAAGCGCTGCAGGATATTCAAGTCCTGGTGCGCCGAGGTTCTTGCTCCACTCTGTAAGAAGTGCAACTACCTTCTGCAATTCACCAACAGATGCCATATGGCCAGGTACGCCCTTAACGCCAAATGCTGAACAACCCTTAATGGTTGGGTCAGCGAAGACGCTCAAGATGTAGAAGATGTCGCATGCAGATTGAAGTGAGTTGGCAATTGATGGAGTTGTTCCCGCCATGATACCGACTGAGTCAGCGTAGGTTGGGTACTTCTCAACAAATGGCGTGATGATTGATCCAGCCTGAGAAGATCCGTAGACAACTTTCTTCTGAATTCGTGGGTACTTAGCCATTGCAATATCGATGACTTCCTTAAGCATCTCAACGCGGAAGGTGTTGTTCCATCCACGTAGACCCTTAACGGTTCCGTCATAAGCAGCTAGACCATAACCAGCAAGCAACATCTCCTTGGTGACATTCTGACCAGTGAGATCACTTGTTGGAGTGATTTCTTCTACACCCTTAGGGACCGCTGTTACTCCAGGATATGTTGAACGGAAGCCGTGCTCCCAGAAGAACATAATGCCCTTGAAGTTAGCAGGCATTCTGAACTCATAGCCTGCGCCATTTGCAAGTGTTCCCTTACATGTTTCAACGCCAGCCGCAGTTGTACATGTTGGTGTAGCAGCTGCAGTTGGAGCCGTTGTGATGCCAAGTGTTACAACTAGAGCCGCAGCTCCGAGCGTTGCGATTGATTTACGCATTCTGCTGATTTTCATTCGATTAACCAACCTTTGGTAGAGCATCGGCTGCGATTGCAGGACGTGTGTACTTGAGTTCAGTTACTGGGCCCTTTGCAGAGTCAGTTGTCCAAACCTTGCGTGGAGAATCCACTGGCTTAAGTGTTGTTGTGGCATCGTATTGGCCAATCCAGAAACCTGTGTAAGCCTCGTGAGTCTTTGCACCGTAACCAAGTGGTGAAAGAGCTGCGCTGCTCAACTTCGCTGCATTGTTCTTTACATAGCTGATGATTCCTGGACGGGTGAGGTTCTTACCAGTTCCAAGGAGTGCAGATGTTGTGAGGTAAGCAATGTTCATGCCTTGCAGAACGTTGTTATCCCAGCGCTTATCTGGACCCTTATTAAAGTCATCGTTAATCTTCTTAAATGCCTTAACGAACTCATCGTTCTCTTCTCCAGGAGCTGGAGCGTGTGACGCTGAGATGGTACCGGCAAGAAGGGCTGCAGATACTGCTGGTGCAATTCCGCGAGCGCCGAGGATTGTCTGGAAGGTAGTTGCATCTGCACCTACTGAGATAACAATCCACTTAGCTGGCTTGTAGCCGATCTTATTTGCAGATGAGACAGCTGCTGCGAATGCTGAAGCTACAGCTCCGACGACAACTACATCTACGTTGTTGTCCTTAAGCTGCTGCATCTGTGCATCGAGGCCGCCGGCCTGTGTACCTGCAATAAATGTTGCTGCAGTCTTCTTAGGGGTGAATGTCACTCCAGCTGTTGCAAGACCTTCGACTGTGTTACGACCAAAGTCATCTGTCTGGTAGACGATACCGACAGTGTTCTTTGAGAAAGTTTCCTTGATGTACTTTCCAAGAATCTTTGCTTCAACGGTATATGTACCGAGACCACCAAAGGTTGTTGGGTACTTCTTTGGATCGGTATAGAAACCGCTGTATCCACTGTTGACGAAGAGATCTGGGATTCCACGACGGTTGATGTCCTTGATAACAGAGATATGTGTCTGAGTTCCGACTGAACCGACCATCGCAAAGACTTTATCCTTATTAATCAGAGCAGATGCAGTTGAAACGGTAAGTCCAGCGCGATAAGCATCATCCTTGACTACCAATCTGATGTTACGTCCGTACACTCCGCCTTTTGAATTTACATAATCAAAGTAGGCGCGCATCGCGTCATCTACCTTGTTATAGCCAGGGCTGGCCGGTCCCGTTTGTGGGAGTTGCATTCCTAAAACAATTTCAGTGTCACTCACACCGGGTGTGCTCGCACCTTGCGCTGGTACAGCTGTAAACGCCATGGCGCCAGCAAGTACAGCAGCAACGGAGGCGACTAGCCCGCGTGATGGTTTAGACAGAGATGCACGATTTCTCACTACATTCACTCTTTCTCTTTTGTCAGTTTTCGCAGCCACGCCTCTCGACCTGTCTGCCACTAGCCCTGACTGGGCTAGAACGGTGCCACTTTAACTGAAGGTGAAGTTAAAGTGAATAAAGGAAAGGCAAACGCGCTGAAATCACACGTGGGGGTTACTGGTTAACCGCGCTGAAGCGGAGATTTATAACGTTTATTTATGCTTATGGTGGTGCCCGCCCGCCACACCTGCCGGGTTGATGACCACAGTCAAGATAAGGAGAAGGCTGGAAATCAGAGCTGGCATAAAGTTGGAAACCTGCTCACTCAACTCAAAGTTGTCGAGAACAAGATCGATCCAATCAGGCAAGAAGACGACAATCACTGTGCCGATAAAGGCGCCGAAGATGCTGCGGATTCCACCAAGGACTGCAGCGGTAAGCAAGGTAAGTGAGAGCGCAACTGGATAGACGCTTGGACCAACAAGTCCTCGTAGTCCATAGAGCGCACCAGCAAGGCCGGCAAATATCGAGGCGATGATAAAGACATAAATCTTCTGTCGTGAATAGTTCACGCCAGCAAGCGCTGCAGCGGTCTCGTGGTCGCGAATAGATTTCCACATACGTCCTGTACGTGAGAGAAGTAGATTTGATGCAAAGAAGAGCGCGATTGCCGCAAAGGGAAGCACAACATATAACTGCCACTCTTCATATGTTGGTTCGCCAAAGAGGTTAGTAAACCAGGATGGTGGATAACCAACATCTACCGGAAGTCCTTCATCACCTTTAAAGACAGACATAAAGCGATTAGCAATTGTGGGAATCGCAAGTGCAATCACCAACGTTGTTCCAGCAAGATATGGACCAGAGAGTCGCGCAGCTGCAATTCCAAGGAGAGCGCCTGCAATACCTGCGCCGACGATTGAAGCTGGTACTGCAATCCACAGTGAGATCGAGTAATTAGTCATCAGCAGCGCAGTGGTGTAACCACCGACTGCCATCAGTGCGCCTTGACCCAGCGATATCTGGCCTGAGATGCCGGTCAAAATAGTGACCGAGAGGACGCCAATAAAGTAAATCAAAACAACGGCAAGCTGCGCCTGGTTGTATGGTTCAAAAGTTGAGCCGATAGCAAGTATGGCGATGATGAAAAATATGGTTCGTCTAAAGCTGCGACGAATGATGGATGGGTTCTTGGCGGCGCTAGACACGACGTGAATCCTTTCCACCCAGAATTCCTCGCGGCTTAACTATTAAGACAATGAGAAGAACTGCGAGAATTGAAATAAAGACATCTTCGGGCGATAGATAGAAGGTCACAAAAGAAATCACGAGACCAACTATGAAACCACCAAGAACCGCGCCCGCTGGGCTATCAAGACCGCCAACAACTGCTGCGGTAAAGCCGATGATAAGAACTAGATCTAAAGTATTTGGCGATAGGTTAGAAGTCGGTGTAATCAAAAGGCCGGCAAGAGATGATGCAGCACCTGAGATCGCCCAACTTAGAGTGCGGGTGAAGTTCGTTCTAATTCCACTCAAGCGCGCGACTTCTTGATTGAGCGCAGTAGCGCGCATAGCAAGGCCAACTCCTGTCTTCTTAAAGAAGATTGTGGTCATAGTTAAAGTGATGAGAACGATTGAGATAACAAATACATCGAATGAGGTAAATGGCATCACGCTACCTGCTACCGTGAATCCTTCTTGGGCTGCAGGTGCTGGAAAGCCTCGCTCTTCCGCTGCCCAGATAATTCCAGCGAGCGCTTGTAGAACTCCCAGAATCCCTAGGGAGGCAATAACCGGAATGGCAGCGCGCATCGATTCGCTGCTGAGAAGTTCAGTCTTCTTCTTATTTGAGAGCGGTCGCATCACTAAAACATCTAAGAGTGCACCTAACGCTGCACCGGCGAAGAGTGCGACAAAGAAACCAACCCAATAGGAATTTCCATTTTGGATCAAAGTTGAGGCGATATAGGTGCTAAACATCGCTTGCCCCATCTGGGCAAAGTTAACAACGCCTGCACCGCGCCAGACGATGACAAGTCCAAGTGCAACCAGCGCATAAATTGCGCCACGCGAAGTTCCTGAGAAGAGCGCTGCTAGAAATGTATCCATCAGTACCCCAAATATGCAGCGCGAAGAGAGGAGTCAGCTTTGAGTTCTGCTGCTGGTCTATCGGCTACAACCTTTCCTAGCGCTAAGAGAACGCCATGATCTGCAACGCCTAAGGCGGTATTGGCATTCTGCTCGACTAATAAAACTGTCAAACCTGTTGAGCGACATAAGGTATTAACGCAATCAATAATCTGTTCGACAACAAGAGGGGCCAAACCCAAGGAAGGCTCATCAAGGAGAAGAAGTTTTGGACGCGAAACAAGGGCGCGGCTAATTGCCAGCATCTGGCGTTCACCGCCTGAAAGAGTTCCAGCTAATTGCTTACGGCGTTCTTGTAGCCTAGGAAAGAGTTGGTACATCTCATCAAGGGATGCAGCCACATCACTCTTATGAGATCTGCGGCGAAAGAGTGAGCCCATATTGATATTTTCTTCAACGCTTAACTCTGAGATAACTGCGTGACCTTCAGGAACATGTGCAATTCCAGCGCGAACAATATCTTCGGGTTTACGGCCAACAATTGATTGACCCTCCCAGGAGATTGAGCCAGCTGACGGGCTCTCCAACCCTGAGATGGTGCGCAATAAGGTGCTCTTTCCTGCACCATTTGCTCCGATGACAGTTGTGATTTTTGACTCTTGTGCGGTCATCGAAACGCCATCGAGCGCAATAACAGATCCAAATGATGTTGTGAGGTTCTCAATCTTTAACATTTAAGAACCACCTAACTGATCGTTGCCGCTCTGGCTAGATGTGCCTAAGTAGGCAGCAAGGACTGCTGGGTCGCGCTTGACGGTATCGAATGTACCGCTGGCAATCACCTTGCCGAAGTTAAGAACATAGACCTGATCAGAGATCTGACCGATAAAGTCCACATGGTGTTCAACGATAATGATGGAGCAGCGTTGCTTCAACTGCTGCAAGAGAGATGCAAACTTATCGATGTCATCTTGGCCAAGACCTGCTGCTGGTTCATCGAGTAACAAAATTGAAGGTTGAAGAACAAGAGCGCGCGCAATCGAGACTCGCTTGGTTTCGGGGTAGGTAAGTTCTGATGGGTTCTTATCTGCCAGCGCTAACGCGCCTGCCCAAGCAAGTGCATCTTCAGCGCGACGACGGAGCTTCTTCTCTGCTTGTCCTGATAGACCAAAAAGATCTTTGAAGAAGTTACTTCCGCTTTCAATATTTGCACCCATCATGACATTTTCAACAACTGAAAGTCCGCTAAAGAGTCCAACTCCTTGCAACGTTCTTGAAATTCCATATCCCGCTAAGTCATAGCTCTTTGGCCAAGAAACGTTCTTGCCATGAATTGATATCTCACCCGTTGTTACTGGCACTAGCCCTGAGATGGAGTTAAAGAGCGTTGTCTTTCCTGCGCCATTTGGCCCGATGAGGCCAACGATGGAATTACTTGGAACGTCGAGATAGACATCATCGAGAGCGACAAGGCCGCCAAACTTTACGGTGAGGTGCGAGATTGACAGAGTTGAATTAGTAGTCATCGCACACCCTTTCGTTCTTGTAATTTCATATCAGTAGATATGAGGCGAGTAGATTCTAGGCACCCGCGGCCCAATTCGTGTGACAATCTCATAATTAATTGATTGCGAAGCAGCTCCCCAATCATCGGCTGTGTATTCACCATGCGAGCCATTGCCGAAAATGGTTACCCAATCGCCTGATTGTGCCTTGGAATCTGGGCCGAGATCGACAACAAATTGATCCATAGAAACACGTCCGATGATTGGTGCGCGCTTTCCGTTATGCCAGACACCTGCGCCACGAGCGATGCGCGGAATACCATCGGCATACCCCATTGTGACAACTCCAAGGCGCGTATCTAACTTAGTTGATTCGGTCGCTCCATAACCAACTGGAGTTCCAGCCGGAACATCTTTAACCAAATACAAGGCAGCGCGTAACTGCATGGCAGGTCGCAACTTAAGTGCGCTTGAGCTACCGAGAGTCTGCACATCAGGTGATAGTCCATATATCGCAATTCCGGTACGCACCATGTCGAAAGCGGCGGCGTTATTTTTTAGCGTTGCAGCCGAGTTGGAGAGATGTTTAATGAGATGAGAGAAACCGAGCGTTTCTAGCTTTGCGACCATCTCACCAAATCGCGCCATCTGATCTTGATTCTGTTTTTCACCTGGTTCATCGGCGCGAGCAAAGTGCGAGAAAATTCCAACGATTTCTACATCTTTCACATGCTCTGAATTAAGTTGATCCCATTCAGCTAAGAAACCACCACGGGTCATTCCGGTATCTACTTCTAAATGAACGCGAGCCATCTTCTGAAGATTTCGTGAAGCTAGCGAAATCTCAGAGAGCGCCTTAAGGGATGCGGCAGCGATATCGATATCGAGTGATATCGCCTGTGAAAAATCAGAGCCAGGTTGCACCAACCATGCCAATATCGGAGCGGTGATTCCTGCTTCTCGCAGAGCAACTGCTTCTTCAAGAAGTGCCACTCCTAGGTAATCAGCGCCTGCAGATACAGCTGCCTGTGCAACCGGCACAAGTCCATGGCCATAAGCATCAGCCTTTACTACGGCGAGCAGTTTGGTGCCTGAAGTCTTCTTTAATAGTTCAACGTTAAATTTTATGGCGCTTAGATCAACAATCGCTTCTGCTCTCATCGCTCAATCACCACCATCGCTGAGGCGATACCAGCATCGTGTGAAAGTGAAAGGTGCACCGATGCGCCGTCGACGAGATCTGCAATCTGGCCGCGGAAGAGAAAATCTGGCTTGCCATTTTCGTGGTTAATTACTTCTGCATCATGCCAATGGAGACCATGGTGCGGGCTGAGCGCTTTGTAGAGCGCCTCTTTGGCGGCAAAGCGAGCGGCTAGAGATTGCACTGGTTTGTCGCGCTCTGATTCTGTGAAGAGTTTTTCACGAAGTGATGGAGTGCGCTCAAGAGATTCTTGGAATCTAGCAATATCCACGACATCAATGCCGATTCCATCAATCATGGCGGGGAGTCTATAAGTGGTTAGTGAAGTTGGCTATCAGATGGAAAGAAGCGATCAATTGCGATGATGAGCACAAGCAACGCTCCCCCAAGGAGTAAACCGCCAAAGAGGTCTGAGAACCAGTGAGTGTTACGTACCAGAGAGACGATGCAGACGGTGAGTGCTAATAGGCCAACTGCAGTGCTAGCCAAACGTCCACGATAACGGTCTACATGAGCGTAGCGATAAATGAGGTAGGCAATGATTCCCCAAATCAGAATCGCATTTGATGCGTGACCACTTGGATAGGACATTCCACCTGCATGCAATAAATCAAAACCTTCGCGTGGCTTTGTTCTACCCAGCGCATACTTAAATGAACCCACAACAACATTGAGCGAGACGAAAGCGAGAAGTCCTAAGTTAAAAGGGCGGTAGGTCTTAAACCGCTTGGCGATATAGATGGCAACAATCAATAGTGCGATTCCTGAAACGCTGCGAAGACCTAAGTCATCAAGTCTTCTGATGACGAAGTTGGAGATTCCGGTAAAACGAGGGCGATCCAAATCATTGAAGTACCGATCAATTTCGATGAAAGGCCCATTGGTTAATACCTGCAAGGTGACGAAGAGATATCCTGCAAAGAGACCGGCAGACCACTTTAAGGCCCTGCGCATCTGGCGATGGCGTTGATCTAGAACGGTCTGCATAATAAGAAATTACTCGACGGTGACTGACTTCGCCAAATTGCGTGGTTGATCGACATCTGTTCCACGAGCTACTGCGATTTCATAGGCGAAGACTTGTAGCGGAATAGTTGCCAAGACCGGTTGGAAAAGTGGAGAAGCCACTGGAATACGGATGATGTGCTCTGCGCCAACAACTTCTGCACCTTCTGCGGCGATCACGATAACGCGAGCTCCACGGGCTTTGACTTCCTGGATATTGCTCAACATCTTCTCATCGAGTTGGTGCTCATCAGCAGTTGGCAAGATTGCGATAACTGCTGTGCCTTCTTCGATGAGTGCGATAGGTCCATGCTTGAGTTCTCCGCCAGCAAATCCTTCAGCGTGGATATAGGCAAGTTCCTTTAACTTCAGTGCGCCTTCGAGCGCAATTGGGAATTCAATACCGCGACCCAGGAATAACACTGTGTTATTGGTTGCGAATTTCCGCGTTAGTTCACGGAGCGGCTCAATGGTTTCAAGTATCTGTTCGACCTTGCCTGGTAGCTCAAGCATCTCTTGATAGAGGCCACGTACTTCTTGCTCACTGAGTTCGCCACGAACCTGGGCTAGCTTTAAACCGATGAGATAGACCGCGACAATCTGGGTAACGAATGCTTTAGTTGAAGCAACTGCAATTTCAGGGCCTGCATGTGTGTAAAGAACAGCATCTGATTCGCGGGGAATTGTTGATGAATTGGTATTGCATACAGCAAGGACGCGTGCGCCAGCGGCTTTTGCGTGACGTACCGCCATCAAGAGATCCATTGTTTCACCTGATTGCGAGATAGCGATAACAAGTGAATCTTTATCAACAATGGGATCGCGGTAACGGTATTCAGATGCGATTTCTACATCGACAGGAATCTTTGCCCATTTTTCGATGGCATATTTGGCGACCATTCCCGCGTGATAAGCGGTGCCACATGCAATGACTGAGATACGGCGAATTTTCTTAATCTCATCATCGGTCATATGCAGTTCATCTAGCTGAATCTGATTGTTATCGCTTAAGCGTCCAATCAATGTATCTGCAATAGCTTTTGGTTGATCGAAGATCTCTTTCAGCATGAAATGGGCAAAGCCACCTTTTTGGGCAGCCTCTTTATCCCAGGTAATCTCATATTCGCGCAGCGGCAGCTTCTTGCCTGCTAAATCGGTAATCTCAATCGATTCAGGGGTAATCGTGACGACTTCATCCTGACCCAGTTCAACAGCTCGCTTGGTGTAATCGATAAAGGCTGCCACATCAGAGGCTAAGAAGTTTTCTCCGTTACCAATACCTGCAACGAGCGGTGAATTACGGCGGACTCCCACAATTGTCTGAGGGCTATCTGCGTGAATTGCAAGCAGTGTGAATGAGCCTCGTAGTTGAGCTACAGCGGCGCGCATCGCAGCAGCGAGATCTCCGCCATGTTCTTTGCGTAAATCAGAGAGCAGGTGTGCAACTGATTCGGTATCTGTCTCGGATGAGAAAGTGTGGCCGCGCTTTTCCAGGAGCGCCTTGAGCTCTGTGTAATTTTCGATAATTCCGTTATGGATAACTGCCAGCTTTCCTTCATTATCTAAATGAGGATGCGCGTTGCGATCGGTAGGTCCGCCATGAGTTGCCCAGCGAGTATGGCCAATACCTGAATGCACAGTTGGCAGATTGGCTGGAAGCGCTGCTTCTAAGTTAGCAAGTTTGCCGGCACGTTTTTCAACGAAGAGAGAGTTACCGGTACCTAGTGCGATACCTGCTGAGTCATAGCCACGGTATTCAAGGCGACGAAGGCCTTCGACGATAGGAGTAAATGCAGATTGTGGTCCGGTGTAACCCACGATTCCGCACACGAATTAGATCTCCAGTTCTGCTTTCACAGTTGCAGCAAGCGAGGCTGCAATCTCTTGTGCAAGGTTATCACTCGAGGCCTCTACCATCACGCGAATCAACGGTTCGGTACCTGATGCGCGCAGTAAAACTCGTCCAGAATCTGCCAAAGTTGCTTCCGCCTTCGCAACTGCGGCAGAGATTACCTTTGAGTCATTTAATTTATCTTTTGCAACGTTTGGAACATTGATGAGAACTTGTGGAAAGCGCTTCATCGAAGCTGCCAATTCGGCAAGTGACTTCTTGGTGCGCACTACTTCTTGAGCTAGTTGCAACGCCGTCAAGATTCCATCTCCGGTGTTGGCAAACTCGCGCATAATCAGATGGCCTGACTGTTCGCCACCTAATGAATAATCGCCTTCCAGCATCTTCTCGAGTACATAGCGATCACCCACTGCAGTTGAGATGACCTGAATATCTGCCTCTTTCATTGCATGAATAAATCCAAGGTTGCTCATCACTGTGCCAACGATTGTGTTGGAGTTAAGGGCCCCGCGCGCTTTAAAGCCGCGAGCCAAAATTGTCATAATGGCATCGCCATCAATGACCTTTCCCTGTGCATCAACTGCCAAACAACGATCGGCATCACCATCATGGGCAATTCCAAAATCGGCTTTCTCTGCAACGACGCGTGCCTGCAGATCTGCTAAATGAGTTGAACCGCAGTTATCGTTGATATTCCAACCATCGGGTGTGCGATGAATCGCAACAACTGTTGCTCCCGCTCGTTCATAAGCGAAGGGCGCCGCATGCGATGAAGCGCCATTTGCACAGTCGACCACTATCTTGAGGCCTTTCAGTGGCGTTGTGACAGATGCCAAAAGATGGTTGAGATAGCGATCTTGCGCTGTTGCATCATCGGTAATTCGCCCAACGTCACGACCTGTTGGACGCACCCATGGCTCGCCCATTCGCTTCTCAATCGCAGCTTCGATGGCATCATCTAACTTGCCGCCGCCACGTGAGAACAACTTAATTCCGTTATCTGGCATCGGGTTATGAGAGGCCGAGATCATGACGCCGAGATCTGCACCGGTTTCGCCTACAAGAAATGCAATTGCAGGAGTCGGTAATACGCCAACGCGATAGACATCAACACCGGCACTTGCAAGGCCTGCTGCAACCGCAGCTTCAAGGAATTCTCCGGATGCGCGTGAATCTTGGCCAACAATCGCCTTTGGACGCTTGCCTTTATTGGAAGAGCTTTCAACGAGAATGTGCGCTGCAGCTACTGCAACATCTACTGCGATTTCAGCTGTGAGAGTTTCACCATTTGCTAAACCACGAATCCCGTCTGTTCCAAAGAGAGCCATCAATAACTCCTCTTTACTGCAGGAACAAACGGGATATCGAGATAAAAAGAATTAACGCTTTGAGTACTGTGAACGCTTACGAGCCTTCTTGAGACCGTACTTCTTACGTTCGATAACACGTGCATCGCGCTTGAGGAATCCGGCCTTCTTAAGTGCTGGACGGTTAGCTTCTGTATCAATCTCATTGAGGGAACGTGCAACGCCGAGGCGAAGCGCTCCTGCTTGGCCAGATACTCCGCCACCGTTGATACGTGCGAAGACATCGTATGTACCTTCAGCACCAACTGTGCGGAATGGTTCAGAGACGAGCTGTTGGTGAACCTTATTTGGGAAGTAAGCCTCGAGAGTCTTGCCGTTAACAACCCAACGACCTGTTCCTGGAACAAGACGTACACGCGCTACTGCTTCCTTACGACGGCCAGTACCTGCACCTGGGGCGGTGATCGCCTTGCGGTTTGTAGCAGCTGCTGGAGTTGAAGAAGAGTAAGAAGTAGGAACTTCGTCTTCGAGTTCTAGATCGTTGAAAGTTGTATCTGACATATTCTGCTTATCCCTTACTTCGCTACTTGAGAAACTTGAGTAAATACATATGGCGTTGGAGCTTGAGCAGCATGTGGATGCTCTGGACCTGCGTAGACCTTGAGCTTTGATGCAACCTGCGCACCAAGACGGTTCTTAGGAAGCATTCCCTTGATCGCCTTTTCTACAGCGCGCGTTGGGTGCTTCTCAATGAGTTCGCCGTAAACAGTCGATGTAAGACCGCCTGGGAAACCTGAGTGATGGTGAGCAAACTTTGTTGTCGCCTTATTTCCTGAGAGAGCAATCTTTTCGGCGTTGATAACAATGACGAAGTCACCCATATCCATGTGTGGAGCAAAGGTTGCTTTGTGCTTACCGCGAAGAAGAACTGCAGCATGAGTTGCTAGACGACCGAGCACAACATCTTGTGCATCGATGACGTGCCACTTACGGACAGCGTCTCCGGCCTTTGGGCTATATGTGCGCATGCTTTACTACCTTCTTCTTCTCGTTTATATGCTGGGAACTACAGGCGCCGCGTTTGGCGCAGGGGATGAACTTTACCTTTCATGCGGGGGGTGGGTCAAAATGGCCTCAAACCCCCGCGTAAATGCTGGCCTAGAAATCAAAGACGGGCTGAGGGCTTTCATAGACGCGGCCATCTGCCCCAAAGACCAAGAATCTGTTAAATCCACGAGTGAACCAGCGATCATGGGTGACGGTAAGAACTGTGCCCTCGTATTGATCAAGGGCGTGTTCGAGAGATTCTGCGCTCGCCAAATCTAAGTTATCTGTTGGTTCATCGAGAAGGAGAAGCGTTGAACCACTGAGTTCAAGGAGAAGAATCTGGAAGCGAGCTTGTTGTCCACCAGATAACGATGTGAATTTCTGCTCTGCTTGTTTATCAATTTCATACTTACGCAGCACGCTCTTTGCAGGACCTAACTGCAGTGAATAGGTCTCCCAGAGAATTTCTAGGAGTGATTTACCTTCAAACTCTGGATGTGAATGAGTCTGAGCGAAGTAACCAATCTCAACGCGCGCACCAATCTTGAAATTACCGGTGTATTCAAGGGAAGTATCTCCAGAAATCATGCGGAAGAAGTGCGACTTGCCAGTGCCGTTCTTTCCTAAGATTGCGATTCGATCTCCGAAGAAGACTTCAAAGTCGAATGGTTGCGTGAGGAACTCACCTGAGCCGTTTTTAATAGCAACTTGTTCAAAGGTCAATGCGCGCAAGCCAGTGCGCCCACCACGAAGACCGACTTTTACATCTTGTTCTACTGGTGGCGCTTCCGGCGCTCCCGCCTCTTCAAATTTACGTAAGCGCGTCTGCATCGCGTGATATTTATTTGCCATATCTGGAGAGATCGCTGCCTGTACCTGCAAGGTGCGTACGAGATCTTTAAGTCTTTGGTGCTCTTGCTCCCAGCGCAGCAGCAACTCGGCAAAGCGAGCATTACGTGCACGACGAGCTTCATGCCATGTATCAAACTTGCCGCCATGCACCCATGCAGTATTTCCGTTGACGCCCTGTTCAAGAGCAACAATTCGCGTTGCAGTGTTCTGTAGTAGTTCACGATCGTGGCTCACAAAGAGAATAGATTTCTTGGTCTCGGCTACTACCTGTTCAAGCCAACGTTTGGAAGGAACATCAAGATAGTTATCTGGCTCATCAAGGAGCAACACTTCTTCAGGGCCTTCAAGCAGTGCGCGCAGAACCAACTTCTTCTGTTCTCCACCTGACAAGGTATTTACCTTGCGATCGGCTACCTCTTCAAAAGGTTTGCCAAGCATCTCGGTACAACACTTATCCCAAATAACTTCAAAGTCATATCCCCCACAATCTCCCCATTCGATGATTGCTTGCGCATATGCCATCTGAGACTTCTCGTCAGCTACTTCATTCATGTACTTCTCGGTTTCAATAATCTTTGCTGCAGCGCCACGAATGCGCACCGGCGCTACTGATATCAATAGTTCGCGCACAGTTGTCTCATCTCGCACAGAGCCGATGAACTGGCGCATAACGCCAAGGCCCCCAGTGATTGCAACAGTTCCTTCATCAGGAGATATATCTCCGCAGATCATGCGAATAAGAGTTGTCTTGCCAGAGCCGTTGGGGCCGATCAAAGCTACCTTGGCACCATCGCCCACGCGGAATGAAACATCGTTCAGTAAGACGCGGCCATCAGAGAGTGAGTATTCAACGCTGGCAATATCGATATGGCCCATTAACCGCGCTTACCGATCGTTACTTGTGCGCGTTCTAGCAGTTGGTCGTTGCTTGGGTAATCAACTTGATAGAGCGTCAATCCGCGAGCGGGAAAAACTAAGGAATCCGATACGCGCTCTTTATTTGCCAAGAGCTCACCTATCCAGGAAGGGTCCTTGCGTCCATCAGCAACGCAGACAACTGCTCCAACTAGATTGCGGACCATGGAGTAACAGAAGGCATCAGCTACGACATCTGCAACCAAGAGACCATCAGAAGTACGCCGCCATTGATACTTTTCTAGGGTGCGAATTGTCGTTCCGCCCACTTTAAATTTACAGAAGGCGGCAAAGTCGTGATGGCCTAAGGCTAATGCGCTGGCTTCATTCATCAGATCAACATCGAGCGGGCGATACCACGATGCAACATCGTGGCGAGTAAGAGGTGGAATGACATCGTTATTGTCGATGATTTTGTAGGTGTAGTAACGGCGTAGCGCAGAGAAGCGGGCATGAAAGCCTGCAGGCGCATCGGTGACGTTCATGATGCGCACATCCTCATCGAGAATTCGATTGAGTTTGTAGCGCAGGTCTTTGTAAGTTAAATCCGACTCAAAGATGGCATCAGGTACATCAACATGGATTACCTGGCCGGTGGCGTGCACCCCTGCATCGGTGCGACCGGCAACTATTGATTCTGCATCTATCCGAGCGATCTGCGAGATAGCTTTCTCGACGAGATCTTGAAGTGTGCGCCTGCCAGGTTGGGCTGCCCATCCATAGAAATTACTGCCGTCATAGGCAATATCCAGGCGTAAACGACGAAACCCACCCTCGGGAAAGAGAGTGGGTTGCGCCATCGAATTGTTTGTCTGGGATTACTTATCTGTTACGAGTTCGATCACTGCCATAGGAGCGTTATCGCCCTTACGTGGACCGATCTTTGTAATGCGTGTGTATCCACCTTCGCGGTTAGCAAAGGTTGGTGCAATAACAGTAAAGAGGTTGTGAACAACGCTCTTATTTGCAATACGCGCCATTACTTCACGGCGAGCAGAGAGATCACCCTTCTTACCGAAAGTGATGAGCTTTTCAGCAAGTGGACGCAGGCGCTTAGCCTTTGCCTCGGTTGTTGTGATCTTTCCGTGCTCGAACAACTGCTCAGCAAGAGTACGAAGAATCAAGCGCTCGTGTGATGGGCCTGAACCCAAACGTGGGCCTTTAGTTGGCTTTGGCATTGTCTTCTCCCTTATGCCTGATCTGCATCAGCGAAGTCTTCATCTGATGCGTTGTAGTTCTGATGTTGTGAAGGATCAAATCCTGCTGGGCTGTCCTTGAGAGACATTCCCATTGAGACGAGCTTTGCCTTGATCTCGTCGATCGACTTTGAACCAAAGTTACGGATATCAAGCAGGTCAGCCTCTGAACGGTTGACGAGCTCTCCAACTGTGTGAATGCCTTCGCGCTTCAAGCAGTTGTATGAGCGAACTG